>SXKQ01000141.1 GCA_005778045.1 Planctomycetia bacterium | reverse complement strand
CGAGCCCACCAACCACCTCGACCTCGACACCAAGGACATGCTGGTGAAGACACTCGCGGGCTTCGACGGCACGATGCTCTTCGTCAGCCACGACCGCACCTTCCTGAAGGGTCTCGCCACCAAGGTGCTCGACCTCTCCGGCGGTGGCGAGGGCACGTCGCGCAAGCCGCTCGTGTTCCACTCGTGCTACGACAAGTGGGTCGAAAAGACGGGCCACGAGGCGCCCGGCGTGCACCGCTAGCCGCTGCGCTCGCCCCGTCTGCGCAGGCGGTCTGAATACGCGCCCCGCGAGCTTCGAGATCTGCAAGCAGTTGGGTCAGCCGAGGGAGCTGTCTCTCCTTTCGGGGACGGCGCGAGCGCTTGCGCCAGCCCGAGCGCCGCTTCAAGCCCGTCTCGGCGCCCACCCAGAACCCACTCCAAGATGGGTCGTGGACCGTTCGAAAGACTGTCGGCCGACCTCGTCCTCAGTGAGGTTCATTTCGCCGTTCTCCACCGAGATGAACTCGTCGCCAGTGGACGATCGAACGGTCTGTCCGCGTGCGTTGCTCAGCGCAGCTTGGCGTCGCAGGCGGCCTCGAAGGAGCGCACCAGCGGGTCGACGACGCGCTCGGTGAAGAGCGCCTTGAGCACTTCGGACTCGAGCGACAGCATCGCCGCGCCATGAGGCAGGTTCTCGCAGCCGGGCGGCAGCGCGCTGCCCTCGAGCATCTGGGACTCGAGCTTGCCGAGATTGGCGCGCAGGAGTTCGGTCTCGCGAGCGCGAGCCGCTGCCAGCTCCTCGGCGGCCTTGCCGGAGTCACGTAGTTGCACGAGGCGCTTGACCACGCCCTCGTTCATCGCGCCGGCGCGCGGCAGCATCGTTTCCACCACCGGGGCGAGCGTCAGGACGTGCAGGGCGCGCAGGACGCCGCGCGCGGACTGCTGCGCTGCCGCGAGCTCGTCGCCCGTGCCTACGAGCGGGCCCTTGTCGGCCGCGAATGCGCGGAAGATGCGCCGACGCATGCCGACCTCGAGGCTGCGCGCCGCCGTCCTACGCAGCTCCAAGGAAACATCCTTCGCGCCATCGACCGGCGGCGACACTGTGAACAGGCCGACAGGCGGCGCGTAGTCCATGCGAGCGGCGCGCAGGGCCAGCGTCATCTCGCCCTTGGGGCTGCGCCCCTTGAACTCGCGCAGCATGCCGTTCGAGGCGTCGAGCGCGAGCTCGAAGTGCCCGTCGGTCGAGAAGCGCAGCAGGCCTCCGTCCGCCCGCGGCGCAGCGGCCTTCTCTCGCAGCGTGTCGACCCAGCCCATCGGCGTGGTGATGTCCTCAGCGAGCGCGGCCTCGATGCCGAAGTTGGCCTTCTGGGCGGCCTCGTCGAAGTTCCAGCGGAAGCTGAGCGCGGGCTTCAGCTCACCGCGCGGCTCCACGGCCGGAATCGCTGCACGAAGCAGCGTCTCGACGGGAGCGAGCTCGGCGTGCACGCCACTGCAATCGACCGAGCCGTGCAGCGGAGTGCCGCCTTCCGTCGAGCGCACCGACAGCACGCCGCCCACGGCCCACATCGTTGTGGAGCGCGCCCTGCTCGCACGCGAGAAGCGCAGCCGGTCAGGCGCGATGTAGTCGATCTCGATCACGCTCGGCTCGGTGCTCGTTGTCGTCGTGAGGTCGTAGCGAGCGCTGAAGAACGGCGTCGAGGCCGTCATCTGGAGCAGCTCTTTCAGGGGGTCCGCAGTCTGCGCGAGGCAGAGAGCAAGCGAGGCGAGCAACATGGCGAGCCTCCTAGCGCTCGAAGATGCGATCGACGGGAATGACCTTCACGCGCGACGCATCGAGCCCCAGCTTGCGGGCACCGATGCGCGTATCGTCGTCGAGCAGCTCCTTCGGCTTGGGTGCGTCGTACTGGATGGTCGACGGAGCGTCCGACGCGAGCTGAGTCGCAAGACCCTCCGCGTCCGCGGTGACGCAGACGATGTGCATGTTCTGCGCCGAGAGGTGACGGTGCAGCGCGTCGTTGACCTGCTCGACGGTGAGCTTCGAGAGCGCGTCCCGCATGTACGCGGTGTACTCGGGAATGCCGTAGAACTGGCTATCGAGCGCATAGCCGAGCTGGGCCGACTGGCTCGCAGTCATGACGAATACGTTCTTCGTGAGGTACTCGCGGACGCGCTCGAAGTCGTCGACTGGCAGGCCTTCGGCGATCAGGCGGTCGAGCTCGAAGAGCGCGATGCGGATCGCGTGGTGCGCATTCTGCGGCGCCACGGGGCGGATCCAGATCTCGAACAACTGTGCCCGGCGCGCTTGGTTGGGCCCCGGGAAGAAGCTCGAACCGCCGTTGCGGAAGGCCTCGATGTAGGCGTAGTCGCCGTAGTTCATGCCGCGCACCTCGCGGATGCGCTGGTAGAGGTGGCTCATCGACGAGCGGTGCTCACCGAGCCACGTGCGCGCGAGATACAGCGCCGCGAAGTCGGGATGGCCGCGGTAGACGTCGATCGGATGCCCCATCGAGATAGCCGTCGCGCGCGTCGACTTCTCGATCACGTCGACCGTGAGACCGGAGAGTTGGCGAGCCATGGGACGCACCTCCGCCATCGCCGCGCCAGCCGGAAGCCGACCGAGCTCGCTCAGCAAACGCGCCTTGCCCTGCTCGGGCAGGTCCCCGGCGAAGCCGACGATCAGCGTGGACTGCGTGTAGCGTTCGGCTGCGAAGCGCTCGCAGTCCTCGAGCGTGATCGAATCGAGGCCGCTCACCGTGCCTTGGGCCGGGTGGCCATAGCCGCTGCCCGCGAACAGCGCGGCCTGCAGCGCCTCCTTGCCGAGCTCCTCGTCGTTGTTCGTACGCAGGTCCTGCACGAGGCCGTTGCGGACTTGCTGCTTGATGCGAGCGAAGTCCTCCTCGCGCCAGCCGGGCGTCACGAGCTGCGGCAGCACCATGTCGAAGTAGCGCTCGAGGTTGTCCGCGTGGATCGAGCCATTGAAGGTCGTCATTTCGCGATCGACGAAGGCGCCGAAGCCACCGGCGATCGGGAACAGGGCCTCCTCGATCTCCTCGATCTTGCGCTGGGTGCTGCCGCCGCCGGAGATCATGGCCGCGGTGAGAGCCGCGAGACCTTCCTTGCCCGCCGGGTCATCGGAGGAACCCACGAGGAACTGCAGCTTGAAGGTCAGCTGTCGGCTGGGGTTGCGCAGCTCGACGACCTTGGCGCTCGCGGGGGCGGCAGCGACGGGCGCGAGCGAGGCGAGCGTCGGTGCCTGCGCGATGTCGACCGGCATCGCGCCGTTCGAGAGCGTCGCGACGACGAGCCTGTTGTCGCGGAAGTAGCGCTCGCCTGCGGCCTGAGCGTCGGCCGGTGTCACGGCGTCGTACAGGCGGAACAGGTTGTTGAACGTGTCGAAGGAGCGACGGAAGCGCACGAAGCGCGCGAGGGTCGAGCCGACGGCCTCGGTGTTGTCGAGAGCGCGCGAAGTGCCGTAGCGGTTGTTCGCCTTGGCCGCCGCGAGGCGCCCCGGATCCACCTGCGCGGCGCGCGCGCGCGCGCACGTCGCGAGGATCTGGTCGCGCACGTAGGTCGCGTCGGCGGCGTCGCGCAGCTGCGCCGAGATCTGCGTCAGCGACGAATCCACGCTGCCGGGCACGTAGTACGAGAGTTCGTCGACCTTCTGCTCCTCGAGCACGAGCTTGCGGTAGAGGTCCGACGTCCCGCCAAAATACAGCTCGCACAGGAGATCGAGTGCGACCTGGTCCTTGTCCGACTCGCTGAAGCGCGGCCCGTGGAACGCGACCGTCACGAGCGGAGCCGTCGGCGAGGGCCACGGCACGTGCGTGTACTTCGGCCCCTGCGGCTCGGGCTCCTGCGGGATCTCGACCTTCCACGAGCCCGGCTTCCACGAGCCGAAGTGCTTCTCGACGAGCGGGACTGCCGTCGCCGGATCCACGTCTCCTACGAGCATCACGGCCGCATACTCGGGCCGGTACCAGCGATCGAAGAACACCTTGGCGTACTCGCCCTGCTCGGGCATAGCCTCGATGTCGGCGATGAAACCCATCGTCGTGTGCTTGTAGGTGTGCTTCGTGTACGCCGCGTCGCACAAGAGCTCATCGAGCTTCACCGCCGGATTGGCGAAGTTCTTGTTGTACTCGCCGAGCACCGCGCGGGCCTCGGTGCGGAACTGCTCGTCCGTGTACTTGAGGCGCTGGAAGCGATCGCCCTCGATCTCGAGGATGCGGTCGAGATCCTCCTTCGCGAACGTGATGTGGTAGTTCGTGTAGTCGTCGGTCGTGTACGCATTCTGGCGCGCGCCGGCGCGCGTGATGATCGCCTCATAGTCCGCGGGAGGGAACTTGTCCGTGCCGCGGAACATCATGTGCTCGAAGAAGTGGGCAAAGCCGGTCTTGCCCGCCTCGACCTCGTTGCGCGAGCCCGTCTGCACCGGGATCTGCAGACTCACGAGGTTCGGCATGCCCGTTGGCACGATGATGACCTTGAGCCCATTGGCAAGCGTGGTCTCGGTCGCCTTGTAGGGCAGGATGTCGGCCGAGGCGGCGGGTGCCGTGGCGGGCGCTGCTGCTTGCGGAGCGGGCGTGGACATGGGCTTGCGGGGCGGGTTTTCCACCTCGGCATACACGACGCACGAGGCGGTGAGGAACGACAGACCGAGGACGATGGCGGTGCGCATGGCGGTTCCCTATGGGGCGAGAGACGGGACTGGATTGTAGCCAGCGACACACTCTGGTTCAGCGCGGAGCGTGCAGGACGTAGCATGACTCGCCCATGGAACGGCGCGCGCGACGAGGATTGCTGGTGCTGCTCGCCTGCGTGGCGCTGCTCGCGCTCGTGCTGCGGGAGACCTGCGACTTGCGCCACGCACGCGTGCAGGGGCAGGCCGCGGCGGGCTGGTTCACGCTGGATCCGGACTCGCTCTACCACATGCGGCGCGCCGAGCGAGCGCTGGACGAGGGGCTGCCACCGGCCGAGACCGACGCGCGCATGAACGCGCCCCAAGGCGCGCTTGTTCCTTGGCCACCCTACTACACGTACGTGACGTGGGCTGCGTGCAAGCCGCTGGCTCCCGCGGACGCGACGCAGCGCCAGCTCCACATCGAGCGACGCGTCGCCGTCCTGCCGGCCGTGTTCGCCGCCGTGACGAGCGTGCTGCTCGCGCTCACTGCCTGGAAACTCACGCGCTCGCGAGCGGACAGCGAGCGGCTGTGTGCGGCCGCACTCGCCGGAGGAACGTACGCACTGCTCGGCGCATCCCTGCAGTACAGCGCCGTCGGCAATGGCGACCACCATGCGTGGGTCGTGATGTTGCTGGCCGCCATCACGTGCATCGGCGCGGATGCGCTCGAGGCGCTCAAGCTCGCGGATCCACGCATTTCGATACGCCATGGCGTTGCGCTCGGAACGCTCTGCGCCCTGCTCGTCGGCTCCTGGGTCGGCGGACTGGTCTACGCGGTCCTGCTCGAAGTTGCGCTCGGGATCGCACTGCTGGCGCATGCGCGGACTCCCCACCGCGGGCTTCCAGCCCTCGGGCTCGCCCTGCACCTGGCGTGGGCCGTGGGCATCGCGCCGGCTGTTCTTTCGAGCCCCTGGCGGAGCGTCGAGCCGTGGATGATGGTGAACCTCTCCTGGTTGCACCTCGCTCACCCGCTGCTCGGCGCGCTCGTGTTCGTGCCGCTCCTGCGAGCGAGCGACAGGCTGCGCACACGCTGGCCGTGGATCGTGGCTGGTGCGCTGGTGGTGCTCGCGGCGAGCCTCGCCTTCGGAGACTTCTCGCTGGCCCGCGCCGTCCGCGAAGGCTTCGCCTGGGCCGCGCGCTCGAACGAGTTCATGGCGTTCATCACGGAATCCCAGCCCATGCTGTGGGGTCCGATCGGAGGCGTGGGCGTGGCCACCAGCATGTTGGGGTACGCCGCGCTGCTCGCCCCCATCGCGTGGCTGTGGCTCGTCCGCGATGCATGGCGCAAGCGGCGCGTCGATCTGGCGTATGTCTGCGTGCTCTTCCCCGCGCTCTTGCTGCAGGCCCTCGCCCAGCGCCGCTTCGCGGATGCCTTCGGAGTCCCGCTGGCGCTCGTACTCGCCGTGCCGACCGCAGCGCTCGTCGAGCGCCTCGTCAGCCCTGCTCAGGGCCTCGCGTCGTCGCTCGGCCTCGGACTGGCCCTGCTCTCCGGATGGCCCACCCTAGCGCTGGCACAGCAGCGTGCGGAACGCTCATGGAATGCAGACGGGCGCGATCCGGCGCGCGAGAAGCGCGCGTTGTACGAGCGGCTGGGCTCGTTCCCCGCGGGTGACGAGGCCGTGCTCGCCTCGTGGGATCACGGCCATGCGATCGAGTGGATCGCGGATCGACCTTCAATCGCCACCAACTTCGGCAGCTACCTCGGCGCCGACAGCTACCTCGATCCGTGGCGCTTCTTCCTCGAGTCGGACCTGCGCGCGGCGGAGGAGTTGCTCGAACGGCGCAACGCTCGTCACGTGCTCTTGCCGGGCGACTTCGCCAAGGACCTCGAGGTCATGCTGCGCCTGCTGCGTTCCGAGGAGCGGCGCTCGTACTTGCTGATCCCGCGCGAAGGCAGCGTGTTCACCTCCCAGCGCTTCCTCGACACGCTCGCCGGTCGGCTGATGATGGGCGGACGCGTGGCGAGCCTCGAGCAACGCGGGCTGGTCGGCGATTCCCTCGATTTCCTGCGGCTCGTGCATGTGTCGCCGAGCTTCCTGCCCTTCGCGCCGCCCGTGCGACACACCAACGGACCGGTGCGGACGGGCTGGATCTGGGAGCGGGTTGCTGGCGCGCGGCTGGAGATCGGCGGGACCGCGGGAGAGCGCGTCAACGCGAGCCTCGAGCTCGAATGTCCGCTGGCTGGGGAGCGCTGGAGCTGGGTGGGCAGTGCGCTCGTCGGTGAGGACGGCCTCGCGCGCCTCCGCGTTCCCTACTCGACCGACGCTCCCAACGGGGACACGCTCGCACGCGGGCCGCTGCGGGTGCAGCTCGGCTCGCGAGCGCTCGAGGTCCTGATCGGCGAGGCGGACGTGGTGGCGGGAAACACCGTCGTGGTCCGGTGAGGCTCGTGGGAGCGCTGCCCATCGCTCGATAGCATGACGCGTGAGCATGGCCGCCCGCCTCCGCCCCCTCTGGCTCGTCGCGATCCTCGCCTTCGTCGGCGTGCTCGCGTGGCTGCCGCGCAGCGTCGAGGGGCTGAAGCATCCCTACTCGAACGAGGGCAGCGCGTGGTTCTCGCGCGATCCTGACGGGCTCTACCATGCGCGGCGCGTCGAACGCGCCATGGCGGAAGGTGCGGTCGCTGCGACGGACCCGCGCATGAACTACCCGGAGGGCGCTCCGATTCCGTGGCCGCCCTACTACGACGGATTTCTGGCGGCCGCGCTCGCACCATTCGCACCGGCCGAACCCGAGGCGCGCTGGCGCTGGATCGAGCGCGCGACGGCGAGCGCCCCGCGGGTGTTCGGTGTCCTCGGCGCGCTCCTCGCCGCGTGCGCGGCGTGGCGCATGGGCGGACTGCTGGCCGCGTTCGTCGCAGGCGTCGGCGTCGCCCTGTGCCGCGGCTCGATCAACTACAGCGTGGTCGGCACCGGCGACCATCATGCATGGGTCTCGTTGCTCGCGGGAGCGAGCTTGCTGGTGCTCTCGCAGGCCCTGCGACCGACCGAGCTCGCGAGCCCGCGACGCTCGCTCGTCTGGGGTGCGCTCCTCGGCGCACTGTGTGGCCTGCTCGTCGGTTCGTGGGTCGCTTCGCTGCTCTATGTGCTCGAGCTGCAGCTGGTGCTGGGCTGGATGCTCTGGCGTCGCTCGTGCACCGACTTGCCTGGACTGGCCCCGTTGGGGGTCGCGATGCACGGCGCCGCCGCACTGGTGCTCCTGCCAGCCGTCCTCGCCAGCCCTTGGCGAGCGGAGTTCCCGTGGATGGTCGTGAATCTCTCGTGGTTCCACTGCGCCGAGTTCGCGCTTGGAGCGCTCGTGTTCGTGCCGCTGTGGCATCGCTCGCTGGCGCAGGGCACACGCGCGTCGCAGCTCTACCCCGCGCTGGCGCTCGTCACGCTCGCCTCGAGCGCCTCGCTTGGCTGGGCGCTCGAGCTCGCGCCGGCGCGCGGCATTGCCGAGGGCTTCGACTGGGTCGCGCGCGTCGATCGCTTCATGGACAGCGTGCAGGAGTCGATGCCGCTCGTCGGCAGCCGAGCCGAAGAGGGCGTGCTGTTTCTCGCGCTCGGCTACAGCGTGCTGCTCGTGCCGATCGCGCTCGGCTGGGCCGCGCTGCGAGCCTTCCGCCAGCGCGAAGACGAGCTGCTGCCGTGGGTGGCCGCGACCGCGCTGCTCCTTCCTCAGGCGCTGCAGCAGCGTCGTTTTGCGGATGCCCTCGCGATCCCGATGGCGGTGCTGCTGGGGCTCGCCGCCGCGCACCTCGCGGCGCGCTTTCGCTCGCGCACGCTCGCCGTGTCCTGCGCGTTGCTCGCGCTCGCTGCGCACTGGCCGAGCGCCAGTTCCGCGTGGCGCCGGCTCTCGTCGCCGCGCGATCCGCAGCTCGGTGGACCGTTCGATCCCGTGGCGGGTGAGCGCATCGCGCTGGAGTGGATCCGCTCGCGCACGAGCGGTGCCGACGATTGGAGCGTGCTCGCGCACTGGGATCGCGGTCACGTGATCGAGTGGGCCGCGGCCGCCCCGAGCGTCGCGACGAACTTCGGCAGCTACATCGGCGTCGACAGCTACAAGGACCCGGCGCGCTTCTTCCTCGGCGAGGACCTGACGGAGGCGCGCGAGCTGCTCGTGCGCCGTCACGTGCGGTTTGTCTTCGCTCCCGCGACGCTGCTGCAGCTCGTCCCCTCGATGTGTCGCATCGCCGCGCCGGAGCGCCGAGAGCAGCTGCTGCGCGAGGGCTCGCAGGGTCATCTCGTGCTCGCGGATCGCTGGTACGCCACGCTGGCTTCGCGTCTGCTGTTCAACGGCACGGCCGTGCTGCCCAATGGGGTGCCGATCCACGACCAGCCCGAGGCTCCGGGCTTCCTGCGACTCGTGCACGTCTCCCCCCAGCGCGATCCGCGTCACCTCGATCCGGTCACCGGGCTGCGCTTCCCCGTGGCCTTCGTCTGGGAGCACGTACAGGGCGCGAAGGTCGAGGTTCTCGGGCCGCGCGGCGCGGACGTCGAGCTGGAGATCAAGCTGGACTTCGCCGCCAGTCGCTATCGCGTGCCGTGGCGCGCCAGCGCACGCCTCGGCGACGACCAGCGGATCACGTTCCGCGTGCCCTATTCGACCGAGTCCAACGGTGACGCGACTCTCGTGCGCGCCACGTGGCGCATCGGGAGTGAGCGCGGGACGCTCACGATTCCCGAGGCCAGCGTGCTCGAGGGCCGCGTCGTGCAGGTGCCGTGAGCGAGGCCACGGACAAGTGGAGCGCGCCGGGCAGCGGCGAGCACTATGCCGGGCCGCGCTTCGCGACCGCGCGCGCGGCCGGTCGTGACCCGCGCACCATCGCGCGCCTCCTCGAGCGCTACGGGGCCCGAGGCCCCATCCTCGACGCACCCTGCGGAACGGGACGCCTGTCGACCACGCTCGCGCGATTCGGCCAGCGCGTCGTGTCGCTCGATCTCTCGGCCTCCATGCTCGCCTCCGCGCGCGAGTGTCTCCCGGGCGCGGCCCTGCAGGCGAGCGTGAGCTCCCTGCCCTTCAAGGAGCGCTCCTTCGACATCGTGGTGAGCTGTCGCTTCCTGCACCACCTGCAGGAGCGCGAGGCACGCCGCGCGACGCTGCGCGAATTGCTGCGCGCGAGCGACCGGCTCGTGGTCGCGTCGTTCTGGGACTCCGCCTCCTGGCCCGCGTTGCGCGTGCGGCTCGGGCTGCGCCGCAGCGAAGGCGCCAAGGGTCGCACGGCCTGCTCCCGCGCGGAGCTCGAGGGGCTGGTTTCCGACTGTGGAGCGCGCGTGCTCGAGTACGCGACCAGCCTGCGCTTCCTGAGTCAGCAGACATTCTTCGTCGCGGAGCGAGTTCGTTGAAACCCGTGCGCGTCACGACGGCCGAAGGTTCGCTCGTGGGGCACGAGGAATGGCCCGGCTTGGTCGCGGAGCTGGCCCATGTCGTGCTGGCCGCCCAGCGCGATCGACTCGTCCTCGGTGGCCTGCGTGAGCTCGCAAATCGGCACCTGTGGCTCAAGGGAGACCACCTGCCCGGCTCGGCGCGCTGGCGCTACAGCCTGCGTCGACTCGCCGGACTGCCCCTGCCGCGCGAGCGCGAGGCGCGCAACCTGCAGTGGCTGCGCGAGCGCCTGTTCCGCGCTCCACAGCCCCTCGCTTCTTGCGTGCTGGTGCGCGGCGCCCTCGTGCGCTACCAACTCCTCGTCCTCGCCCCGCTGCCTGAGCATCGCCCGCTCCCCGACGCGCTCGCTGTCGCCGACCCGCTCGATCGCGCGCGCTGGATCGAGGAGCTCGCGCGGGAAGTCGCGCGCCTGCATGCGCTGCACTTCGTGCACCGCGATCTCTTCCTGCGCAACGTGGTCGTCGGCCGCGACCCTGCCGGCACCGACGAACGGGAGCTGTGCTTCCTCGATGCTTGGCATGCGCCCTATGCGCGGCCTTGCCGCGACGTCGCCTACGATCTCGGATGCCTGTTCCTCGATGCTGTCACGCTGTTCACCGCCGACGAGCTCGGGCGCTGGATCCGGCTCTATGCGCGCGAGCGGGACGCGCAAGGCGTACCCATCGAGCTGACGAGGCTGCTGCCGAAGGCCGCGGCGCATCGCGGCGAGCTCGTCGCGCGCCGCAACGCGCGCGGCGGAGCGAAGGTCCCGCCGGAGTGGGACTGGCGACCGTTCGCGCGAGCCGGAGCGACACGCTAGTCGCGAAACGGGCTCTCACGATCGGGACAGACAGCCTGCAGGCGCGTACGCACGCTCGCTTGCAGCTCGACGGGCACCCGACACGCGAACCACTCGCTGCGCAAGCGCCAGCGCAAGTGCTCGCCCGTCAGCCGCCATTCCTCGAGCTGCGCAAACTCGCGCGCGCTCCAGCCACGCCGCACGCCACGCTCTCCGACGTCCGCGTCCTGCGCCAGCGGGCTGGCGACGAAGAGCGCCACGGACACCGCGAGCGAGGCCAGCGCCAGCGCTGCCGGCAGATCTTCCCAGTGCACGATCACCGCGGCCACCGGCAGCGCCGTGAACGTCAGCGCAGAGCGCAGCCAGAGCCGCGAGGCGCGCTCACTCGCCACGACCGGCCCCACACGTCCTGCCAGGCGCCCGCGTGCGACGAGCACGAGCGAGAGCGCGGCGAGGCACAGCCCGAGCGTCGGAAGCAGCGCGACCGCCAGCGCGAAGTGGATCTGCGAGTCCATCGGTGTGGGAAGTCTAACGTGCGGGGACTCGTTGGCACGTCCGCATCATCGCATCAGCGCCATCGGTGCGCTCGACACTCCGAGTTGCAGCCGCGACCCGGCCCGTTCCGCCGCCTCGCTCGGGGAAGCGCGCCCCGCGAGCAGCTCGGAGTAGGCCTCGAGCGCTGCCTTGGCTTCGACGCGGGTTTCGCGCACGAACTCGACGCGATAGCGACGCACACCGAGAGCGAGCAGCTCCGGAACGAGCAGCGCGGAGCTCTGCAGCGTCGCGTCGAACACCGTGTTGCGACAGCCGACGTCGACGATCACGGGATGCTCGCGTCCCTTGTGGTCGCGCAGCGCGACGCGATGGCTCTCGCAGGGACGGCCGCAGGTGCGGTGGTCGCGACCGCGCGAGAGCAGGTGCGAATAGACGCAGTGCTCGGTGTGGAAGGTCGCGATGCGGTGGTGCAGCGTGATGGCGAAGCGCGCCGGTTCACTCGCTGTGAGCAGCGCTCGCAGTTGCGCCTCGTCGAGGTCGTGCGACGCCGTGAGCGTGTCGAGCCCGCGGTCGAAGAGCTCGCGCGCCGTGATCGAGTTCGTGACGTTGAGCGAGAAGTCGCCGTGCAGCAGCGGGCGGCCGCCGTCGCGGCGATGGCGCTGGAACTGCACCAGCGCACCCCAGTGCCGCACGAGCACCGCGTCGGGCGCGAGGGCCTCGAGCCGCCGATCGTAGCCTTCCTCGCCGGGCTTCTGCACGCGCACCGTCGCGAGCGTGACGGACAGCCCGGCTGCGCGCGCACGGGTCACTGCCTGCGCGAGCCCGACCATCTCCATCCAGTCGAGCTCGACCTCGCGCACGCCGCACGCGATGGCGGCTTCGAGCTGTCCGAGCTCGCGGCACAGCGGCACGAGCTTCGGCTCGGCCTCCGGCGCGCTCGTCTGGCGCCGCGCCGCCGCGTGCAGGCCGGGCAACACCGGCTGCGCCGCGATCTCGCGTTCGGGCCCGCGCTCGACCTGTGCCTGCAGCGTGGCCACCAGCTCGCGCCGCAGGCCCTTGAGTTCGGAGACGGGCAGGTGCAGTCCGCGCGCGAGGCCACCGAGCTGCAAGCGCTCGAGCCGGAACGGCGTACCGCCGAACGCGGCGAGCTTCGAGCGCACGAGCGCCTCATCGAGGCCCGCGCCCGACGCTTCCGCCAGCGCCGCGGCGCTCTGTGCGAAGGCTGTCGCCTGACCACAGCGGGCGCTCGCGCGCAGCGGTTCGCCGGCGCGCCCCTCGAGCGTCAGCGCGATCGGCAGGCGCCCCGAGGGCTCGCCGAGCCCGAGCGCGCGCTCGACCTCGCGCTGGATCGACGGGTCTCCGCTCACCCACACGAGCTGCCCAGGCTCGACGCGTCCGAGATCCGGCCCCGGCACGCCAAACCACAGTCGCCAGCCATCTTCGGTGCGTTCGGCGCGGAAGATCGGGCCGCCCTGCTCGCGCTTGTCCTCCGGGTTGCCGGCGTCGAACACGACGCCCATGCCCGGCCGCACCTCGAGTTCCTCGGGCTGCGGTCCCTCACTCGCGCTTCCGGAGCCGCCGAAGCCGCTCAGTGCCGCATTGGGAACGCCCTGCGGACCGCCCGCGCGCGACTCCGCCGCGAGACCGCCGGTCCACGGCCGGCCCGCGAGGTCGCGCTCGACCCACACGCTCGCACCCTCCACGCGCTCGACCACGCCGAGGTAGAGGCCGCGATGCTTGGGAAAGCGCCCTTCGACCAACGTCTGGTGGTCGCTGCCGCCGAGAAATCCGTCGCTGAAGCCGCGCGTGTAGGCGAGGGACGCGCGCAAGAGATCGCGTCGCACGCGCGCGACCGCTTGCTCGCCTTGCGCGAGCGCGTCGACGTAGCGGCGATACGTCTCCGTCGCCGTCGCAACGTAGGTCGCGTTCTTCTGGCGCCCCTCGATCTTGAGGCCGTGCACGCCGATGCGCGCGAGTTCCTCGACCGCGCGCACGCCGGCGAGATCCTTCGGGCTCAGCAGGTACTTCACGTCACCTAGCTCGCGCTCCTCGCCGTCGACGACGAGGTCGTAGGGCATGCGACAGGACTGGGCGCACTCGCCGCGATTCGCGGAGCGGCCGCCCCAAGCCTCGCTGGTCAGGCACTGGCCGGACCACGACACGCACAGCGCGCCGTGGATGAACACCTCGAGCTCGATGTCGGTGCCCTTGCGGAGCAGCGCGATCTCGTCGACCGAGAGCTCGCGCGGCACGACCACGCGCGTGGCCCCGAGCGAGCGCGCGAACTCGGCGCCCTCGGCGCTCGAGATCGTCATCTGCGTGCTGGCGTGCACCTCGAGCGCCGGACAGGTCGCGCGCGCGATGCGCGCCACGGCCGGGTCCTGCACGATGAGCGCGTCGACTCCAGCCTCCGCGGCGAGGCGCACGATGCGCTCGACCAGCTCGAGCTCCGGCTCGAACACGAGCGTGTTGAGCGCGAGGTAGGCACGCGCCCCGGCACGGTGGATGCGCGCCACGGTCTCCGGCAAGCGCTCCGAGGTGAAGTTCCCGGCGCGCGCACGGGCATTGAAGCCCTCCGAGAGCCCGAAGTAGACGCTGTCGGCTCCCGCCCACAGCGCTGCGGCGAGGGCCGCGTCATCCCCCGCCGGCGCGAGCACCTCCGGCATGCGTTCTCCGCCGCGTTCCATGGCGTGCGACGGTAGCATCCCACTCATGCCCCGTCAGCGCACTGCCACCGCTGCCCCGCCGCGCGAGCTCGTCCGCGCTCGCCGCTCGATGGATCGCGCGAACGCTCGCCTGCTCGCCGCGCTCGCCGCTCGGGCGCGCATCGCCTTCGCGATCGGCGCGCTCAAGCGGCGCCTCGGCCTCGCTGCCGCCGACCCGCGCCGCGAGCGCGAGATGCTCGCGCAGCTGCTCGACTCCGCACCGGAAGGCTTCTCGCGCGCCGCTCTCGCGCGCATTCTCACGAGCGTGTTCCGCGAGTCGCGGGCGCTCGTCCGCGCGAAGACGCGGCGCTAGCCCACCACGAACGGATCGGGGTGCCCTGCGGCGATGCACGCCGCGCGCGTGTCGAGCGCCAGCTTCAGGTAGCGCCCGCTCGTGCGCCGCACGATCTCGAGTTCGCGCTCGGTGAGCTCGCGCTTGACGACGCCGGGCACGCCGACGACCAACGTCCGTGGCGGAACCTGCAGGCCCTCCCGCACGAGCGCGCCCGCGGCGACCAGCGCCTCCGCTCCGATGCGCGCACCGTCGAGCACACGCGCTCCGATCCCGATCAGGGCGCCGTCCTCGACCACGCAGCCGTGGAGCGTCGCCTGGTGCCCGATCGACACGCGTTCGCCGATCACCACGGGCCACTCGCCCAGCGTGCCGTGCAGCACCGCGCCATCCTGCACGTTGGACTCCGCTCCGATGCGGATCGAGTTCACGTCGCCGCGCACCACCGCCGCATACCAGACCGAGACCCGCAGGCCGAGCTCGACCTCGCCGACCACCGAGCAGGTTGGCGCGAGGAACACCCCCGGCGCGAAGCGCGGCGCGCGGGAACCGTAGGGCAGCACGAGAGCTTGCATCAGGGACTTCCTTGCGGGCGCGGTCGGTTTCGGACGGTTTCCGCGCCGCGAGCCTAGCCTGCTGCGGGTCGGAGCGCCCGGCCGCGCTCGCGCGCCCCTTGTTGCGACAAGTTCGCAACGGCATAGTGCTGCATCGATGAGCCGCTTGGTCCAGCCCCACGCCGCCGAACGCGAGTCCGCGCTCGAGCGCGCCGCCGAGGCCCTGCGCGCCCGCGGGCTGCCGCTCACGCTGCAGCGCCGCGCGATCCTCGAGCGCTTCCTCGGCTGCACGGACCACCCCGCGGCCGACACGCTGCACGCCGACGTCGCCGTCCGCATGCCAAGCCTCTCGCGCGCGACCGTATACCGCACCCTCGAGACGCTGGTGGAGCTCGGGCTCGCCGTGCGCATCCCGCACCCGGGCTGGGAACAGCGCTACGACCCGCGCACCGACCTCCACCACCACCTCGTGTGCGACACCTGCGGCGCCGTGCTCGACCACGAGGCGCCGGCCCTCGATCGCCTGCCCCTCCCCGCTCGCGCGAGCGGCTTCGAGGCGCAGGGCTACAGCGTGCAGTTCCGCGGCCAGTGCGCCGCGTGCGCGCGCTCCACCGACCGCCGGCGTCCCGCGCCGCGCAGGAACGGGGCGTGAGAGCCTCTCGCGCCCCCTCGAAACCCATCGTCTCCCAACCCCGCAACCAAGGAACCCCATGAGCAACCTGAAGGGCTCGAAGACCCACGCCAACCTGAAGGCCGCGTTCGCCGGCGAGAGCCAGGCCAACCGCCGCTACCTGTATTTCGCGAAGATCGCCGACGTCGAGGGCTACCCCGAAGTGGCCGGCAACTTCCGCGACACCGCCGAAGGCGAGACCGGCCACGCGCACGGCCATCTCGACTTCCTGAAGAAGGCTGGCGACCCGGCGACCGACCTGCCGATCGGCGACACGGTCCTCAACCTCAAGGCCTCGGTCGCGGGCGAGACCCACGAGTACACCGACATGTACCCCGGCATGGCGAAGGCGGCCCGCGAAGAGGGCTTCGCCGAGATCGCCGACTG
>SXKQ01000140.1 GCA_005778045.1 Planctomycetia bacterium | reverse complement strand
GCCCGCGTGGCCGGGATGAGCTACGTCCAGCTCATCAACGAGATCGTCGACCTCGCCGTCGAGCGCCACGGCATCCGCTGAGCCAGCGCCTCCCGGCCGGCTTCAGGGCAGGTAGCTGCCTTGGTGGACGTGGTTCATGCCGAGCGCGGCGACGAAAGTGGTGAGGGCGAGGGTGGCTTCGCGCTCGCGGGCGGGGTCGAGGACGAGACCGAGGTCGTCGGAGCGCTGGGCGAGATGGCGCACGAGGGCGCGGGTGCGCTCGGGGAAGTGGCCGGTCCAGCGATAGACGTAGGCCATCAGCTCGCGCTCGAGGGAGCGCACGAGCTTCGACGCGCTCTGGCCCTCGCGGCCAGCCTCGGGCGCGAGCTCCTCAAAGATCGAGCGCAGGGCGCCGTCGAGCCCGTGCGGGAACTCGCTCTCGGGCTGGGCCATGTGGCCGTAGTACTCCTCGAGCGAGTAGCCGAGCTCGCCGACGTCCTCCTCGGTGGTCGCCTCGACGACCAGCGGCTCGCGCGTGCGCAGCTCCCCCATCACGCGCTCGCAGTACTCGAGCTTGGCGAGCGCCTGCGGCTGGTCGGAGTACTCGTCGCGCCAGTCGTGGCCGGGCAGCATCCAGACGGCGAACGACTCGGCCCAGTCTTCGTCAGGGTGCTTCTGCGCGTACCAGCCGGGTAGGTGCCGCACGTAGCGGCGGCTGAAGGGCGACGGCCGGTAGTCCTCGAGATAGGGCTGCGTGATCGGGCCGAAGAGCCGCACCCACTCGCCGTCGTCGTAGAGCTTGAAGGCGTAGTTGATCACGTGCCCCAGCTCGTGGCGCAGGTAGCGCAGCACGTCCTGCTTGCCGTTGCCCTCGAGCATCAGGCCCTGCTTGGCGTGCAGGTCCTTGAGCGGATCCTCGGCGAGATAGAACGGGATCGCGATCGCGATCGTGCCCGTGACGACGCCCCACTCCGTCGAGAGATACAGGCGCGGCCGCACCTTCAGGCCGAGCACCTCGACCTCGCGCTGGAACTCGGCCACGACCGGCTCGAGCGGCGTCCCCTCGATCTTGAGCCCCAGATCGCGGATCGGCCGGTTCGACCAGTTGTGCTCGCGGAAGCGGTCGTCGCTCGCCATCGTGCGTCAGGCGAGCTCGCGCAGCTGCGTGAGCACGCGGCGCGCGGCGCCGGAGTCGAGAGCCTCGGTCGCGGCCGACACGCCATCGGCCAACGTGGGTGCACGACCGGCCGCCTTGAGCACCAGCGCCGCTGCGAGCAGCGCGGCGCAGCGCGCGGGGCCGAGCTCGCCCGCGAGCACCTGCGAGGTCAGGTCGCCGCTCGCCGCGACCATGGTCTTGTTGTCGCCGGTGCCGTAGCCCTCGTCGGGCGGCCCGAACATCGGCAGCTCGGGCTCACTTTCGCAGTTCAGGCCGAGGTCCGCGGGCTCGATCGTCAGCGGGACCTGGAAGCCCTCCGCGAGTTCGATGCCGCGCGTCTTGCGCCGCACGGACGGCACCACGCCGCCCTCGGGTCCCTGCACGGCGAGTGCGCGCGGGTGGCCGAGCGCAGCGAGCACCTCGACCGCCGTGCCGAGCACCGGGCCCTGCTGGGCGCCGATGACAATCGAGCACCCGGGCGGGGCGATGAGCTTCTCGACCGTCGCGAGCGGGGTGCGCACGCCGATTTCCGCTCGCACGCGCCGCAGCCCCATCAGCCCCGGCAGGAGCCCCGAGGCCGAGACGGCCGCGAAGCGCGTCTTCTCGACCCACGACTGTGCCTCGGCGGCGTCCCACGTCATCTCGACGCCGAGGTGCTCGAGCACGCTCGCGCCGGTGAGGCCGCGCTTGGGCGGGACGCAGCGATCGGTCACGAGCAACACGTTCGCGCCCACGGCGGCGGCGATCAGGCAGCCGGCGACGTCGAGCGGCGGGAACGAGTCGGAGCCATCGAGGGGCGCCGACACGCACACGAGGTCTTCCATGCCGATGCAGGGCAGTGTGGCGTGGTCGCGGGCCGCCTTGGCAAAGGCCGCGAGCTCCTCGACCGTGACGCCCTTCCAGCGCAGGGCGATCAGGAAGGCGCCGACCTGAATCTCGCTCTGGGTGCCCGAAACGATCAATTCGAAGGCCCGGTAGGCCTCGTCCCGCGTCAGGTTGCGGCCGTCGCGCTTGGCGGAGCCGAGCAGACGCAGGAGATCGCGGAGGAGCATGGGCAGAATCTAGATTCGGGTAGGTGCTGGCACCGTACCGGCGCATCCGGCCCGCGGCACGGACCGCTGGTACCCTAGCAGGAGGGGCGCAGCCGGCAAGGGGGCCAAGGGCCTAACAGGAGCGCTCCCAGACGCCGTTAGGCGGACGTCGGGGGCAGCTTATGGAATTCGACGCAAGAGCCTGTACCACAAAGACTTGCGGCATGGGCTCGATGTGGATAAGCGGTGGGTAGCCGCGGGGCAATCGGTGGGCAGCCCGCCCCCGAGCGGGACTCAACCGTCCTTGGGCTTCTCGGCCGGCTTGTCCTCGGGCTTGTCCTCGGGCTTGGGGGACTCCTCGGGCTTGTCACCCGGCGTCTCTTTGGCGCCCTCGTCGGGCTTCTCTTCGCTCTCGCCCTTGTCCTGCCGGGCCCCGGGCGCGAGTTGGTCGCTCGGGCGCGGGCGGATGTGGGCGTAGAAGAGCTCCGCGGACTTGTCGTAGGCGATCTTGCCCTCGATGACCGTGTACTGGACCAGCGACTGGTAGTGCATCACGTCGCCGTCGAGCACGAGCAGGTCGCAGTCCTTGCCCTTCTCGAGGCTGCCGACCTTGTGGGACACGCCGAGCAGGCGCGCCGGCACGATCGTGATCGACTCGAGCGCCGCCTGATCCGTGAGGCCGCCGCGCACCGCGAAGCCCGCCTCGATCGGCAGGTGCAGGATGTCGCGACCAGCGATGCCGCCGAGGTCGACGCCGGTGGCCGAGGGGATCACGCACACCTGCACGCCGGAGCGGTGCAGGATGGCCGCGTTCTCGATGCTCGAGCCGCCGTCGCGGACGAGCTGCTCTTCCTTGTCACGGCGGTCGCGCGGCGTGATGACCGCGTAGGCGCCGGCGCGGCCGAGTTCGTCCGCCACCGTCCAGCCCTCGACGCAGCCGTCGATCACCGGACGGAAGCCGAAGCGCTGGGCGAGGCGCGCGATCTCGAGCAGGTCCTCGCGGTTGGACGCGTTGAAGCGCGCCAGCACGCGGCCTTCGAGGATCGCCTTGGCGGTCGAGTCGACGCCGCTGGAGCCGGGCTCCTTCAGGTCCTTCTGCTCGCGCTTCTTCTCCTCCCAGTCGCGGTACTCGCGCAGGTAACGCGCGGCGCGATCGAATTTCTCGACCCACTCGCGCTTGCCGCTGGGGTTCGAGTTCGAGAAGGAGAGCGTCGCGAGGTAGCGCTCGCGCAGCACGACATTCTTGATATCGCGTCGCTTGAGCTTGAGCGCGGTGTTCGACTGCCCGGCCGTCGTGATGCCGCTCGCGAGCGCGAGCAGCATGCGCTGGTTGTAGGGATCGACCGAGTCCGCGAAGTCACCGGCGGCCATGCCGAACAGGCCGTTGGAGTTGATCGCGACGAGGCCGGGGTAGACGCGCTGGCCGGTGGCATCGAGCGTCTTGGCCTCGGCGGGGATCTCGACCTCGTGGCCAATGGCCTCGATCACGCCGTTCTTCGCGAGCACCGTGGCGCCGCGCAGCACGGCGCCGGTCCCGGTGTAGACGTCGCCGCCCGTGACGGCGAACCACTCGTCCTTCTTCTCGTCCTTCTTGTCCTTGGCGGCCTCGTCCTTCTTGTCGTCCTTCTTGTCACCGTCCTGCGCGAAGGCGGGCTGGGCGAGGAACGACAGGGCCGCGAGGGCCAAGGCGCCGAGGGCGCGGAAACGATTCGCGAGCTTCATTCCTTCACCTCCCCGGACACGAACTCACCGTCGAGCATGACGGCCATGACCTGCGTGCTCGGCTCGAAGGGATCGCCGTTCAGGAAGAGCAGGTTGGCGACCTTGCCCTTCTCGAGGCTGCCGAGCTGCTTCTCGAGCTTGAGCACCGCCGCGGGCTCGAGCGTGACGCCCTTGAGGGCGACGTCGCGGGCGAGACCTGCGCCGATCATCTCACCCACGTGCCGCAGCAGCGCGGCGTGGTCGCCGGCCGTGTCGTTGCGCGGCTTGAAGGCGATCTTCGCGCCGCTGGCGGAGAGCTCCGCTGCGAGGTTGCGCTGGCGCATCGTGCCGGGCACGAGCGAGATCTGCGGCTCCATCACGACGCGCACGCCGCGCTTGCCGATCTCCTCCTTGATCTCGTAGATGTCGATCTCGCGCGTCATCACCACGCGCAGCGAGAAGTCGAGCTTGCGCTCGCCGATCGCATCGACCCAGTGCGCCCAGTCCGCGGCCTGCGCGATCGAGACGAGCATGCCGAGCTCGCCGTCGCGCACCTGCAGGAACGGCTTGATCTTCGAGTCAGCCTCGGGCGGCACGAAAGCCTTGGACTTGTCATCCTTCTTCTCTTCGGGCTTGGCCTCGCCTTCCTTCTTCTCCTCTTCCTTCTTGTCGGCGGGCTTGCCCTTGGAGTCCTTGTCGAACTTCTCCTTGGCCTTGTTCACCTTCTCGTCGTGCTCGTCGACCTTCGACCACACGTCGCGGACCTGCTTCTTCGCCTGCGCGTTGGCGCGGAAGTACACCTTCAGGTAGGCGTCCTCGTCGACGAGCATCTCCGCCAGGGTCGCGCCGTGGGGACGCAGGGCCGAGGCGTGGCCGGGGAAGCCCGTGCCCGGGGGATACAGGCCGATGGTGGTCACGCCCGCCTCGAGCACCTCCTTGTAGTCGGGGTGACGCGGGAGCACTTCCGGCGTCGGCGAGGCCTCGGGGCTGAACTCCTGGCCCGAGCGGCCGTCGACACCGAGGCGCGTGTAGCACGACACGAGGCCGGGCATCACGACCCAGTCGGGACGCTCGAACACCGGGATGCCGCGCGCCACGGGCAGGTCGGCGCCGATCTCGACGATCTTGCCGTCGTCCACGAGGATCACCGCGTGCTCGATGGCCGCGCCGGAGACGGTCTCCGCTCGGCCGACCTTGATGGCGAGCAGCCCGCCGGAGGGCTCGTTCACGCCGCCGAAGGCGGGTGCGAGCGTCAGGATGGTTGTGAGGATGGTCATGACGTTCTCTTCTTCTTTCGCTCGCGCCTAGAACCGCTGACGGTCCCGGGCGCGGTCGTACTCGAGGGTGCCTTCGATCCAGACGGACTCGACGCGCGCGCGCGGATCGAGCGGATCGCCGCGCCACAGGACGATGTCCGCATGGCGGCCGGGCTGCAGGCTCCCGACCTTGTCGTCGATGCCGAAGGACTTGGCCGGGTTGACCGTGCAGCCCTTGAGCATGAGGTACGGATCGGCGCCGTAGCGCGCGCCCATGGCGCCCTGCAGGAACAGCTCTTCCTGCGGCATCACGGGCGCATCCGTGTTGAGCGTGATCAGGTGGGCACCGGCCTTGGCGTAGCGCTCGGGCGTGCCGACCCACTCGCCCTCGGACTGACGCCAGTCGAAGGTGCGGGGGCCCAAGTTGACCGGTACGCCGACGCGCGCGGCGTAGGGCGCGACCTTCCAGCCGTCGAAGCAGCCGTGGCTGAGCACCGGCCGCGTGTCGGGGTAGCGCTCGCCCCACATCTCGATCGTGGTGTGCACGGCATCGCTGCCGGCGGTGTGGATCAAGACCGGCAGGTCACCGGTGACGACGCGCTGCAGGTTCGTGAGCGAATTGTGGCGTCGGCCCTGCTCGTTGGCGGCGATCGCCATCTCGAGCGCCTGCGAAATGGTCCACGCCATGCCGGTGCGCGTGGCGCCGAGGTCGACGCGGCGCTCGGGGTTGTAGGCCTGCGCCACCTTCATGCCGCCCGGATCGCGCAGCACGCAGCTCTCGTAGCCGCCGCTGCAGCGCGTCTTGTACAGCACGCCGAAGCCCGAGTTGTTCGTGCCGCTGCCCGGGATGCCGAACAGCGTCGTCACGCCCGCGGAGCAGGCGCGCTGGATGTCACGGTTGCCCGGCACGATCGTCGGCGACGTGCGGTACTCGGGGTTCATGGAGAGCACCATGTCGTTGATGTCTCCCCAGCCGCCGGTCTGGATGTGCGAGTGCAGGTCGATCATCCCCGGCGCGGCCCACAGCTCGGGCGCGTCGATCACGTCGTAGCCCACGGGCAGCTCGACACGCGGCCCGGCGTAGTCGATGCGACCGCCGCGCACGACCACGAGCCCGGGCGCGAAGACCTCGTCGGCGTCGTTGAGCGTGAAGAGCTTGCCGCACGCGAGCGCGAAGCCCTGCTCGCCGGCTGCGAGCGGCTGAATCGCGCCGACGCCCTCCGGCGCGGACGCGGACGAGCGGCGCGAGCTCGCGCAGGCGAGCGCACCTAGCGCGAGGCCGAGCAGCGCGGCGCGGCTCACCATTGGCGCGGCTCCTGCGGCGCCTTGTAGGCGAGCTGGCCCTCGATGTACACGCGTCGCACCCAGCTGCGCGGGTCGGCCGGGTCCCCGGTGATGACCACGATGTCGGCGTCCTTGCCGCGCTCGAGGCTGCCGACGCGCGCCGCGATGCCGGCGACTACGGCGGGCACGATCGTGAGGCCGCGCACGGCCTGCATCTCGCTCCCGTCGAAGCCGTACTTCATCGACACGGCGGCCTGCAGCGGCAGCTCCTCGGCCGGCACGACGGGCGCGTCGGTGTTGAAGCCGATCTTGGACAGCCCGCGCTGCTGGTACTCGCCGGCGCAGGAGAGGATCGCGCCGTCGGTGTAGTGACGTCCCTCGGGCGTGTCGACCTCGCGCGGGCCGACGATCGCGGCGATGCCGAGTCGCTCGGCGTCCGGCGTGGCGAGGAAGCCGCCCCACTCGCCGTGGTCGATGAACACGTCGAGCCCGAACTCCTGCTTGAGGATGCGGATCGTCGCGTGCACCAGCTGGTACATCTGCGTGTGCGTCGAGATCTGCGCCTCGCCCGAGGCGAGCGCGCGGAAGGTCTCGTACTGCGGGTCGACGTTCGGGCGCTCGCCCTTGCCGCGCTCGTGCTCGCTCCAGCGCCGCGCGTAGCCGAGCCCGCGCCGCACGCTGGTGCGGATGTGCCAGTTCATCATCGACCGGCCCATGCCGTAAGCCCAGCGCGTCGGGTTGTCACCCTGCGCCACCTTGAGCGAGCCCGGATCGCGCAGGCGCGTCTCCTCGAACGTGTCGAGGCCGGTCTTCATGAGAATTCCCTGCCCGCCGATGTTCGTGCCGGAGCCGGGGATGTAGAGAATCGTGGTGACGCCGGCCGCGAGGCAGCGCAGCAAGTTCGGGTTGCGCGGCACGACCGAGGGCGAGACCCGCAGGCCCTCGTTGGTCTGGTAGACCATGTCGTTGATGTCCTGCGTGCCGCCGATGTGGCTGTGCAGGTCGACCATGCCGGGCATGAGCCACGCTTCGCCGAGCTCGACGCGCTCGTAGCCTTCGGGCACCGCCTCGACCGCGCTCGACACGCGCTCGATCTTGCCGTCCTTCACGAGCACCAGCGCCGCGTCGACGACTTGCTCGCCGTCCCACGACGCGACCAGCGCCTTGGCCGCCGTGAGGGCGAGACCCGGACCGCCCTTCTCGCCGGCGCGCTGCGCCCACGACGGCGACGCGACGACACCGCACGCGAGCCCGAGGGCCAGCGCGGTGCGCGCGATCGCGGTCGTGGCGCGGCGCGAGAGCATCAGAAGCGCCGGGGCTCCAGCTTCGGGTCGTACACCACGCGACCTTCGATCAGCACGAGCTCGACGTGCGAGCGCGGGTCCGAGGGATCGCCGGAGATCACGACGATGTCCGCGTCCTTGCCCTTCTCGAGGCTGCCGACGCGGTGCGCGATGCCCGCGGTGACGGCCGGCACGATCGTGTGGCCGCGCACCGCCGTCATCTGCGAATTGTCGAGGCCGTACTTCACGTTGACCGCCGACTGGAGGAACAGCTCCTCCTGCGGAATCACGGGCGCGTCCGTGTTGAAGCCCACCATCTTGTGGCCCTTCTCGACATAGCCCGCCGCGAGGCCCTGCACCTTCTCGGGGTTGCTCGAGACCCAGTCGATCATCGAGCGGCTCGGCACGTCGACGTTGCGCGGTCCGAGGATCGCGTTGACGCCCATCTGCTGCGCGAGACCGGCGTAGATGTAGCCGCCGAACTCGCCGTGATCGATGTACACGTCGACCCCGAACTCACCCTTGATCATCAGGATCGTCATCATCACGACCTGCGCGACCTGCGTGTGCGTCGACACCTGCGTGCGCTTCGCAGACAGATCACGAAACAGCTCGAGGCGCATGTCGCGCTTGGGCTTGGGACCCTGACCGGCCTCGAAGGCCTCCCAGCGCTTCGCGTAGGCGAGACCCTGGGTGAACATGTGCCGCAGGTGCCAGTTCTCCCACGTCTTGCCGACGCCGAAGAGGTAACGCTCGGGGTTGCCCCACTGCGCGACCTTGAGCGAGCCCGGATCGCGGATCACGGCCTCCTCGTACTTCGGCAGGCCAGTCTTCAGCAGGATGCCCTGCCCGCCGGCGTTGGTGCCCGAGCCGGGGATGTAGAGCACGCTCGTCACCGCGCCGCCGAGCGCGCGCTTGAACTCGCTGTTCTCGGGGATCACCGAGGCGCGCACGCGCACCTCGGGGTTGGTGACGTACACCATCTCATTGATGTCCATCGACCCGCCGACGTGGCTGTGCAGGTCGATCATGCCCGGCATGCACCACAGCGCGCCGAGATCGCGCACCGCGTAGCCGACCGGCACCGCCGCGCTCGCGCGCGGGGCGACGAGCTCGATCTTGCCGTCGCGCAGGAGGATCACGGCTTGGTCGACGACCTGCTCGCCGTCGAGCGAGGCGACCAGCGCCTTCGCCGTCAGGAGCGCGAGACCCGGACCGCCCTTGACACCCGGCTGCGGCTGCTGTGCCGACGCGACCTGCGCGCCGAACACGAGCCCCGCGAGCACCAGCATGGAACGCATCATGGGAGTGTTCTCCAGAATGGGTCCGCTCAGCGGACCTCCTCGCCGTTGACGAAGGTGCGCACCACGCGCGTCTGCGGCTCGAGCGGCGGACCGTCGAGCAAGAGCACGTCGCCATCGAGGCCGGCCGCGAGACGGCCGACACGCGAGGCGACGCCCATCATGCGCGCCACGTCGGCCGTGAGCGCGCGCAGCGCCACGTCCGGGCTCAGCCCGCGCGACACCGCGTAAGCCGCGATCACCGGCAGCTCCGCCGCGCCTTCCTCGGCCGCGCTGTGGAAGCCGATGGGCACTCCGGCGCTGGCGAGCTCGACGTAGCGGTTGCGCAGGCCGTTCAGGCCCTTGCCCTCCTCGGTCGCGAGCACCTGATGGCTGAGCAGCACGCCCGCCACGCGTCCGCGCAGCTTGTCCGCGATCTTCCAAGCATCCTCCGCGCTGACGAGCACAGGCTTGATGCCAGCCGCCTCGAAGGCCGCGACGCAGGCGAGGATCTCGTCCTCGCGATCGACGTTGACGAGGATCGCCGCCTCGCCGCGCATGGCGCGACGGAACGGATCGAGGCGCGGGTCGACGCCCGGCGAGCGCGGCTTGCCCTTGGGCTCGGCCGCCTCGACCACCTTGGCCTTGCGGAGCTCGGGCGCCTTGATCTCCGGGAGCTCCTTGCTCGTGCGCTCGAGCGCGCACTTCGCGTCGCTCGCACCGATGTCGATACGCGCCTCGAACTTGCCGCCCTTGGGCTCGCCCGAGAGGTACACGAAGCCGCGCGTGCCGAGACCGGCGACGGCGAGCCGCTTGTCCTTCCACGTGCCGCCGAGCTGTACCAGCGTGTTCGACACGCTGTCGCAGCGCAGCGCACCGCTGACCGTGTCGCCCTCGAGGCGCAGGCGCAGCGTGAACGACTCTTCCGAAGCGCCGGGGAGAGCCAGCTTGCCCGACCACATGCCCGTGACCGGGTCGGCCTCCTCCTCTTCCTTCTTGCCCTTCTTCTTGTCGTCCTTCTTGTCTCCGGACGACTCGTCCTTCTTCTCCTCGGAGGCGGCGGGCTTCTCGTCCTTCTTCTCGCCTTCTTTCTTCTCGCCTTCTTTCTTCTCGCCTTCCTTCTTGTCCGCCGGCTTGTCGTCCTTGGGAGCCTCCGCGGGCGGCGGGACCCACTTCTTCATGGCCTCCTCGTACTCGGCCCACTTCTTGGCGTAGTCGCGAGCCTTCTCGAGGGTCTCGCGCACGCGCTGGCCGCTCTTCAGACGGTTCTGATCGGTCCACTGCACGCGCAGCGCCGCCGGGTCGGCCACGATCGCGGCCTCGACGTCCAGCGCCGCCGGCTTGTAAGCGAGCATCGGCACGCCGGCCTCGTTTACGCCGCGCGGCGACATCACCACCGTGGTGACGCCCGCCTTGGCAACGCGGCGATCGGTCTCGTCGCCGCTCTCGACGATGCGCGCGAGCTTGAAGTCCGTCTGAGGCACGCGGCCGGAGCCGTCGAGCCCGAGGAACCCGAGCGCGTCGATCATGCCGGGCATGGCGACCGGAGCGCGCACGACCGTCGCACCCGGCGGGTGGCTGACGCGGCGGCCGAGCTCGGCCACGCGCCCATCGCGCAGGAGCAGCTGGCCGGGGCGCAGCACCTCGCCGTCGCCGACGTGGAGCTCCTCGACCTCGACCACGACCGCGTTCGACGCACCGTTCTTCCACGCCAGCTCGCCGCCGATCCACGTGGCGACCACGCCGGTCGTCGCCGCGAGCGGCGCGCCGGTAAAGACGCACACGTCGCCGCGCTTGCCGACCGTCAGGCTGCCGACCTCGGCCTCGACGCCGATGGCCTTGGCGGCACCGAGGGTGATCGCGCGCAAGGCCGCCTCGGCGGAGAGACCGCCGCGCGACGCGAGCTGCGCCGCGAAGCGCAGGTCGCCCGCGCGCAGGCCGGAGTCCGTGGCGATGGCGAGCTCGACGCCCGCCGCCGCGTACTTCGCCGCAGCGTCGTAGACAGGCCAGTTCGCGTCCTCGCCCTTGCCGAAGTCGCGGCCCGCGGTGTCGGCAGCCGCATCGACCGTGACGATCACCGGCACCTTGGCCTCGGCGACGTCCTTGGCGAGCGCCGTGGCGCCGCTCGCGCCTTCGAGCACCAAGGGCAGCTTCTCGCGCTTCGACCACTCGAGCAGCACGCGCACTTCCTCGGGGCTGTCGGCGCCCATGCGCCACGGAGTCGACGCGCTCATCAGCTCGCGCAGGACCTCGGAGGTCTGCGGACCGTAGCGCCCGTCGTCCTTCACGCGGCCCTTGGCGCGCGCGAGCAGCTCGTCGAGCGCAAGCACCGCACCCATGGCCGAGCCCGGCAGCTGCTGCTCGACGAGGCCGAGCCCGACGTCGATCGTCGCGGGCACCGGCGGTTCCCAGAAGCCCGGGACACTGCGCGCGGCGCGCGTGATCGTGCCGTGGATCGCCGCGCTCTCGTCGAGCACGCGCTCCTCGCCCTCGCCGCCGAGCTGCACCACCGCGCCCTGGCCGCCGACCAAGCGCGCGCGCGCCGGCGCGACGTAAGCCGTGGTCACGCCGCCCATCAGGTCGAGCAGGTACGCATTCGAATATGTGTCGAAGTTGTCGATCGCGCGCACGGCCGGATCGGCGGTGCGCGGCGAGCCTTGCGCGGCCCCGTAGGCCGAACCCGCGGACACGAGACCCGGCGCGAGCACCGCGTCGGGACCGTAGTCGACGACGTGCGCGCCCGCGGGCACGGTGACGTCCTTACCGACCGCGACGATGCGGCCGTCCTTGACCACCACGGCGCCGCCGCCGGTGATCGGGGCCGAGCCGTCGACGGTGTGGATCGTGCCCGCCTTGAGCACGACGGTGCCGCCGCCCGCGTGGGCGAGCGAGGCGAGCGCGAGGGCCGCGAGTACGGCGGCCGCGGTGCGTGCCGTCCGAATCACTTGTCGTCCTCCGCTTCGCCCTTGTCCTTCTTGGCGCGCTCTTCCTCGAGGTGCTTGGCGTGCTCCTCGGGATCTTCGCCCTCGCAGCACACGACCTTGCGCGGGTCGCCGAGCAGCGATGCGCCCATGACCTGCGTGTTGGCCGGGGCCTGACCGCCGACCAGATGCCTCACGCGCGCATCCTTCGAGCGGTCGTACACGTCGCGGCCCTCGACCACCACGCGCTCGACCCACGAGGTCACCGAGAGCGGATCGCCGGAGCACAGCACCACCGTGCCGAACTTGCCGACCTCGAGCGTGCCGAGCTGCTTGCCCAGCCCGAGGATCTCGGCCGGGATGGTCGTCACCGCGGCCACGGCCTCGGCGCGGGTCATGCCGCGACCGACGCACTGCGCGGCCTGGAACCACAGCGACTCGGTGGTCGGGTTGGCGCTCGCGAGCGCGAAGCGCACGCCGGCCTTCTTGAGCTCGCCGGGCACGAACACCTCGCGCTCCTCGCCGGTCAGCGGATCGGTCTCGACGTAGACCGAGCTGCCATCGAGGATCACGGGCACCTTCGCCGCCGCGATCGCGCCAGCCGCCTTGTAGGCCGCGGGCGAGAGCACCAGCGTGGTCTTGGCGAGGAAGCCGTTCTCCTTGGCGACCTCGAGCGCGGTGTGCACGTCCATCGGACGGCCGCAGTAGAGGAAGGCCGGCAGCTTGCCCTCGACCAGCGCGAGCAGCGGCACGAGCTTCTCGTCGATCTCGCCGCGCGGCACGAGCTCGAGGCCCGTCACCTTCCACGCCGCGCCTTCCATGGCCTTGCCCTTGGCGTTCTCGCCTTCGAGGTCGCGGCCCTGGTACAGCGCCTCGCGGCGCGCGCGGTCGTTGCCTTCCTTCTTCTCGGCGACGAGCTGCTCGAGCGAGCGGCGCAGGTCACCGAAGGCGCGGCGCAGGGTCTGGGCCTGCGTCGCCGCCGAGAAGCCCGTCTTGGGGCTGGCGGAGAGCTTCACGCCCGAGGGCGTGCGCACGATCATCTCGTCGACCGTCAGGCCGACCGGGCGCACGATCACGCCCTGACCGGCGACCACGCAGTTGTTGCCCTGCTGGATGTTGATCGTCGTCACGCCCCAGCGCAGCGAGTCCTCGAAGTAGAAGCCCACCGGGTCGATCGAGTCGCGCACCGATAGGAACGGGGCGATGTCGAGGTTCTCGTTGGGGCGGTCCATGCCGCGCGCGCTGTGGGCCTCGACGTAGCCGGGGATCGCGACCAGATTCGGCGCGTCGATCACGACCGCATCCCAGGGCACCTTGACGTCCTTGCCGATGGCTGCGATGCGACCGTTCTCGATCACGATCGTGGCCTGCTCGAGCTCGGGCTGGCCGGGACCGGGCAGGACGCGACCGGCCTTGATGGCGAGCTTCCCGTCGGCGGCGGCGGCGGACGCGAGCAGGCAGACCGAGAGCGCGAAGGCCGCGGCGCGAGTGAGGGTGTGGTGGAGCTTCATGGTGGATGTGGGAGCGAGTGGGGCTACTTGTTCTGGGTACGCGGATCGAGGACGAGGCGCCCGTCGACGAGGACGCCGATGACGGCCGACGTGGCTTCGAACGGAGGTCCGCTCCAGAGCACCAAGTCAGCGTCCTTGCCGGATTCGAGGGAGCCCACGCGCTTGTCGATGCCGGCGATCCGCGCGGGGTTGATGGTCACGGCCGCGAGGGCCGCGTCGAAGGCGAGTCCGCCGCGCATCGCGTGGCCGGGCTGGTAGCACAGGCGCTCGGAGGCAGCGCGAGCACCGTGGCCGGAGAGCGCCACGGTGACGCCGCGCTCGGCGAGCACCTTGGCGGTGTCGAGCGCGAAGAACGAGCCGTCGCCGCTGCGGCCAGAGGCGCTGAAGGGCGGCAGGATCGCCGCCGTGCCGCTGCGCACGAGCAGCTCGGGCTCCTTCCACGCCTCCGCGGCCGCATCGACCACGAGGCGCAGCTTGCCGAGGCCTTCGCGCGCGAGCTCTTCCTTCAGGAACACCGCGGTGCGGATGTCCTGCGTGGTCCAAGTCTGGATGAACACGGGCAGGTCGCCCGCGAGCGCCTTTTGCAGCTCGAGCGTGCCGGGGCCGGAGAGGCTCTTGTCCTCGCGCGCCATGGCGGCGTCGAAGAAGGCCTTGCGCCACTCCCACTCGATGCCCATGCGCGTCGTCGGGCGACGCGAGTAAAAGTCGTCGGGACGGCCGAACGCGGGGTGGTTCGACTGGCTCGGCGCGGAACCGATCGCGCCGTAGAGCGCGCTGTCGGCCTTCACGGTGCGCTTCTGCGCACTCTCGCCCGCGGTCTTCACGACCACGGAGAGCCCGCCGACGACCTGCCGCTCGAGCGGGTTGATCATCACGGTCGTGACGCCGCTGCGCGCCTCGCGCTTCCAAGCCTCGTCGAACCAGTCGAGCGCGGCCGCGATGCGCCTCTCGGGAGTGATCTCGCGCGACTGCTCGATCGAGCTCACGTCGCGCTCGAGGCGCACCGACAGGTCGATCAGTCCGGGCGTGATCGCGTAGCACTCGAGGTCACCGCCGCCGCCCTTGGAGACGGAGCGGATCTTGCCGTCCTCGACGGTGACGCTGCCCTCCTCGATCACCTTGCCGGTCGCGGTGTAGACGCGCTCGGCCGAGATGGTCCACGAGGTCTGGTCCTTCGACTCACCCGGCGCGACGAGCGTCGCCGCCGCCACAAGAACGAACAGGCTCAATGGGCACCCCCGTGGCCAGCGCCACCCTTGGTCTTGTGCTGCACGCCGCCGATGAACACGCTCTCGACCTTGCTCGTGAGCTGGAGCGGATCGCCGCTCCACAGCACGATGTCCGCGTCACAGCCCGCGGCGAGCTTGCCGACGCGCGCGCCGACGCCCGCGACCGCGGCGGCGGTCGTGGTCAGTCCTTCCCAGGCCTGCGCGGGGTCGAGCCCGGCGCGCACGCACATCGCCGCGCTGATGCGCAGGAGCGCTTCGGGCGAGGCGGGCGACTCGAGGCCGAACGCGACCGGCACGCGCTCGCGACCGAGCGCGACGACCGACTCGAGCACGCGCGCTTCCTCACCGGGCCTGAAGGGACCGACGACGACCGCGAGGCCCGACTTCTTGATCTCGCCCGCGAGCTCGCCGGCGAGCGGCGCGCGCAGCAGCGCACCCGTGAGCTTGTGCTCGCTCGCGAGCGCGACCGCGCGCTGGATCTCGTCGCGCGAGAGAGCGTCGAGATATACGGGGAGCTTGCCCTCGGTCACGCGCTCCCACACGCCGGTGGGCTTGGCGAGCTCGGTTTCGATCAGCTCGAGCGCGGCCGCATAGCTCGTCGGGAAGCGATTCGCGCGCAGCGCCTGCGACGACAGGCCGAGCTGCAGGTGGCCGTCGCGCGCGAGCGTCGTCGCGCCGTCGGTCTTGACCACCGTGGTGATGCCGCTCGCCACGTTGGCGGGACTGAGCGCGACGACCATCGTGGTGATGCCTTCCGCGCGCGCGCGCGCGAAGTCCGCGTGGCCGAGCGCGACCACGTCGGCTGCCCGCGCCTCGGCGGTGAACGGACGCTTGGGCTCGAGGCCCTCGCCGCCGAGCCCGCTCCACGTGCGCGCCACGACGAGACCGGCGCTGGCCCAGCCCTCGTGCACGATCACGTCGGGGCCGAGCTCGCCCGCGCCCTTGGCGTCGCCGGCGTAGGTGACCTTGCCCTTCTCGACCTTGACCACGCCGCCGTCGACGACCTTGTTGCCGTAGAGCCGCAGGTGCGCGGCCTTGAGCGTGAACGTGTCCGCGCTGTGCGCGGCCGGGGCGGAAGCGGGCGCGAGCGCCGCAGCCGCGAGCAGGAACGAGAGCATCACTTCTTCACCTCCCCGACGACGAGCTCGCCGGCCGAGAGCACGTAGCGGACCGAAGTCGTGGCGGCGAAGGGATCGCCGTCGAGGACGAGCACGTCGGCGCTGCGGCCGAGCTCGAGCGTGCCGAGCTTGTCGGCGACGTCGAAGACGCGCGCGGGGCGCGTGGTGAGCGCGGCGAGCGCGGTCTCGCGCGGCAGGCCATGGCCGACGGCGAGCGCCGCGAGCAGCGGCAGGTCGCGCGAGGCGAGCGGATCCATCGCGCCGCTGCCGAGCAGGACCTCGACGCCGGCGTGGTCGAGCTCCGCCGCGAGGGCGAGACTCGCGCCGCGATATTCCGGAGCGCGCTGCACGCCCATCGGCACGGGCCACACGATCACGGGAATGCGGCGCTCGACGAGCAGCTCGGCGCACTGCGCGGCTTCGCTCGCGCCCGCGAGCACGAGGCGCAGGCGCTCGAAGCGCTTCGTGCCCTCGAGCAGCGCGCGGATCTCGAGCGCGCGGTGCACCTCGACCACCAGCGGCAGCTCCCCGCCGGCGACGCGCGCATAGACCTCCTTCTCCTCGTCGAAGCGCGGGGCCTTGGGCTTCTTGTCTTCCTTGTATTCCTTGTCCTTGAACTCGCTGCCCTTGTCCTTGGCTTCGGTCTGGGCCTTCTCGCGGTCCTTCTTGGCCTTCTTGAAGCCCTCGTCGAGCTCCTTCTGCTTGTCCGCGATCTTCTTCTCCCACTCGGCGAGCTCGTGGCGGTACTCGTTGGTCTCGACCAAGTAGCCGTAGCCGTCCGCGAGCGCACCGACCATGCGGTCAACCGCGGAGACGCGCTCGAACACGTCGAGCGCGCGACCGTCGCGCGAGACGCCGATGGCAGTGGCCGAGCACGCCTCGGCGATCACCGTGGTCTCGGCGAAGTTCTTGGAGGGATGGACGCGCAGCACTGCGCCCACGCCGCCCGCGCGCGCGCCGACCGTCGGCTGCAGGCGCACGGCGGTGACGCCGGCGGCCAGCAGCGCTCGCTCGTGGCGCGTATCGACGTAGCTGTCGACGGCGTCCACTGCGCGCGTGGCCGGGCCCGCGCGATCGTCGAACTGCGCGTTGGGCTCGAGCGCGAACGAGGACCAGCTGTCGATGAAGCCGGCGCAGGCGACCTTGCCTTCGATCAGCAGCGCGTCCTCGGGCAGCTTGATATCGGTGCCGACGGCCACGATGCGGCCCTCGTGCACCCACAGCATGCCGCGTTCGAGCACGCGACCCGGCCGAAGATGCAGCTGCTCGGCGCGGATGAAGAGATCCTTCGGAGTGGCGGCGCTCTCGTCCCCAGGGACGAGCGACGGCAGGGCGGCGATGCCGAACGCGAGGAGGCTCGGGATGGCTAGCAAGGCACTGGCTCCGGGGCCCGCATCGCACGGGCTCTGTGGGAGCCGTGCGTAGAGGGCGGTTCGTCGCGGGCCAGTCCCGAGGCGGGACGAGCGCGGGGCGGGGTTGGTGGGGCGGTCGGGACGTTTAGCTCAGGCGCAGCTCCGGGGGAGCGGCGCAGTGAGGGCCGGGGATGATAGAGGCGTCCGGGCGTCCGGAGGCATGGAAAGCGCGCGCCAGAGGCGCCCGTTGCCTCCGATTTGCCCGCGTCTTACGGCGCAGGCTCGCGCGCGCCCGCGCCGCGAGAGGCAGAAAGGAATTCCTCCTTTCTGGCCGCGACGGGCCTGCTTCGAGCACGCTCCCGCACGCCGGGCGTTCGTCGCCCCCGTTCCCTCGGCTCGCCCCGGTTGAACGATGGACACCGCCCTCCGATTGCGCAGCCGCTACCTGCTGGAACCCACGTTCTGGCGCCCGCGGCTCGAGCAACTGCGTTCGACGCGTCGCTCGCTGATCTTCACTCCCCGGCCGGACCTCTCGAGCCTGCTCGTCGAAGTCGACGAGTGGCGCCTGCGGGCCCATGACGGCGAGCGCCTGTGGGGCCTGCGCATCCGCTCCTTGTTCCACCCGGACCCCTTGGGCGCGACCGTACGCCTCGTGACCGCGCCCGCGCGCCCCGAGATCGATGTGGCGGCGGTGGCCGAAGGGCAGGTCGAGTGGGTGCTGCAGGTGGCGCCGGGACGTCGACTTGAGGATCGGGTGCTCGACCTCGTGCGCCTGCGCGAGGTGGCCGCGGAGTTGGCCGAGGACCCCGACGGTGTTCGCTTCGCCCACCCGGAGGACGCCATGCCCGACGAGGTCGCCATCTGTGCCGGATTGCACCAAAAGGGCATTATCTAGCCATCTAATTATCATTCGACCACCTTGGACCGAACTCGCGGAGCGCCGAGGCCTCGGGGCAGGCCTCTAGCCTCTCGATTTACTCTTGAGATCCAATAGAGAAGTCGATGTCACCGCTCTAGCCGTACTTCAATGCGAGAGCGCTGGCGCTGACTGGCCTCGAATTCGAGCGCCGACAAGGGTTGGTAGCTCGGGAACGGGTCAAACTCGATGCGGTAGCGCCCACCTGCGGGCAGCCGGGCCCGCCGCAAGACGGTCGAGGCCCGCAGCGGCACCTCGAGCGGCTGCTGCTCCTCCGGCCGGAAGAAGCGCACCCGCCAACCCTCGGGGAAAGGCTGGGGCACTCCGTTGTCGAGCAGCACGATCTCGAGCTCGGTCTGCCGGGTGGCCGGAACGGAAGCCTCGCTCGAGCCCGCGGGCAGCGGCACGATTGGCTCGGGGAGCTCGATCCCGTCCTCGTCATCAGGGAGCAGCACCACCGCGCCGGGCACGCTGACGATGCGGTAGCCGTCGAGGTCGGACGCGTAGGAAACCGCCTCCATGGTCCCGATGGGCTGGCCGTCGCGGCTCGCCGCCCAGTAGAGCAGCGCTGGTCGGATGGGTGCGCCGGTCTCGGACTCGTGCAGGCGCACGACGAGCTGCGCGGGAGGTGGGGCGACGACCTGCAGGTCGGCGAGGCCGGCCGAAGGCAGTTCGAACTCGACGCGCAGCGGCGGAACCCGGACGCCGAGGCTGTAGCGACCGACGTCGAGGCCCGGGTGGGAGAAGCGGAAGACGTCGAAGCCCGAAACGCCGTCGGCGGGGTCGACCTCGAGCTCGATCCGCCCGCGCTGCCCGTAGAGCAGTGGCGAGAGGGCTTGGACATCGACCTCGGGACTCTCGAGTTCCCAGCCCTGTGGAACCAGCAGCAGGCCGGACACGGAGGCACGCTGGACGTTGGGCTGCGGCGCGACCACGAGCGTCGCGTCGCTGACACCGCCCGGGGCGACGGCGACCGTGACCGAGCCGAGTTCCGTGACCTGGCCCGGTCGCCCCGGCTCGGCCGTGAGCGTGTACTCCGCCCCGGCGAGCCCGTGGAGAACGAGCGTGGTGGGCGCCGTGACGGACAGCGCCGCCAGCGGTCGGCCGTCGGGTCGGCCGTCGGGGGGCTGGGAGCGCCGCAAGACCACCGCAACGGGGGCCTCGGCCCGCACATCGCCCTCGACGCGCAGCCGCAGCTCCCCGCCGGCCGCGAGTTCCACGGTGCGCTCGGTTCCGGCCCCGACCTCGACCGCGATGGGCGTCCACGCGTAGCCCGCCACCCCCACGAGCAGCTCCGCGCCACCGGGTGGAAGCTGGGTGAGGGCGGCGAGGTCGATCGGCGAGGACAGGCCCCGGCCGACTCGCGCCGAGTCGCGCAGGGCCGGATCCAGCGGGGCCACCGCCAGCGAACGGCCGAGGGAGCGCAGCAGCTCGACGCCACCGAGCTCGACTCCCGTGCGCGCATCCACCACATGCAGCAGCGTCGGCCGCGCCTCGCGTGCGAGAATCTCGAGGGCGCCGTCGGCTGGAACGGGACGCGCGGGAACGAGCAACACCAGAGCCGCGCCATCGACGCGAACTCCGGTCACCTCGACGTAGGCCAGCCGGGTCGCGCAGGCCGCGGGGCAGGCGCTGCGCCAGCGGCCGGACTGGGCGCGCACAGGCACATCGGCGAGGTGTTCGCCGCCTGCGCCCTGCAGCACCAGCACGAACTCGCCGGCGGCCGCCGCGTCGACGCGCCCGCTCGCGCGCTCGACCACGAACGTCCCGGCGAGCGCGCGGACAGGCGCCCCCGCGTCGGCAGCCTCGCCCCGGCCCGCGTCCGTCGATCCCACAGGCCCAAGGCCGGTCTCACTGCGCTCAGCCGAGACCTCCAAAGCGGCCGCCTCGTCCGCGCCCGGCGCGCGCTCGGCCACGGCGGGCGCCAACTCCGCTGCGCCTTCCTCCCCACGCGGCCAAAGCACCGCGGCGACGAGCGCGAGCAGCAGCAGGCAGCCAACGGCGAGCAATGCTTGTTTCATGATCGCAGCCCCGGTCGCACACCATGGCGGGTCGCGAAAACCGCGTCCAGATTCTCAGGACAATCCGGTACAATCTTGCGCAGGGATGTCCGCTCCGACCGACACTCCTCGGCCCGACCCCTCGGTGGCAATCGCCCCGGAGGAGCTACTGCGCCGTAGAGACGCAATCCTCAGCGGCGTCGCTCGCGCCACTGAGGCCATCGCGCAGTCCTCCCATTGGTGCGAGTGCGCGCAGGAGTTCCTGCGCATCACCGGCGAGGCCACGGGCGTGAGCCGAGTGTACCTCTTCGAGATCCGGTCGGACGCGGAGGACACGCTGCGCGGCTACCAAACCTTCGAGTGGGCCGCCCCCGGCGTGACGCCCCAGATCGACAACCCGGACCTGCAGGGCATCCCGTTCGAGGCCGCGGGCTTCGGCCGCTGGATGCGCGCCTTCGAGCGCGACGAGCCGGTTTTCGGCGACATCGCGGACTTCCCACCGGAAGAGCGGCCGATTCTCGAGTTGCAACAGATCCAGTCCCTGTTCGTGCAGCCCATCCGGGCGGGACGACGCCTATGGGGCTTGATCGGCTTCGACGCCTGCGAGCGGCCCCAGCGCTGGGAGCGGGTCGAGATCGACGCCCTGCGCATTGCCTCGGTCGCCTTCGGCGCGGCCATCCAGCGCGAGGAGCGCGAAGCGGTGCTGCAGCAAATGCAGCGCCTCGAGTTCCTCGGAAGCGTGGCCAGCGGCGTGGCCCATGACTTCAACAACGTGCTGACGGTCGCCTACGGGGCCGCCGAGATGCTCGTCGAGAATCTGCGTGCCAAGCGTGTGCTGGGCGCCGAGGAACAGCCCTTAGTCGAGGCTCTCCAGCAAGCTCTCGTGCAGGGTGCCGGCCTGACGCGCCGCCTGCTGCAGTTCGGTCGCCAGCGCAAGGGCCAAGCGAACAAGGTCGATGTGTTCGAGCTCCTGCGCTCCTCGTCCCCGCTCCTGCGCCAGATCCTCGGACACGGCGTCGGCCTCGACCTGCGCTGCCATCCCGGAGTGCCGTCGATCTACATCGATCCGGTCGAGTTCGAGCAGATGATCATGAACCTCGTGGTCAACGCGCGCGACGCCATGGAGTCCAAGGGCACGCTGGTGATCGACGTGGACAGCCTGACGACGACCGCGGAGAGCGGCGGCCCCGACTCCCTCGCGCCGGGGCTCTGGGTTCGCATCGTTGTGCGCGACACAGGCGTGGGAATGTCCCGCGAGGTGCGCGAGCGCATCTTCGAGCCGTTCTTCACGACCAAGTCCTCAGACCGTGGAACGGGTCTCGGCCTGTCCACGGTGTTTGCCATCGTCCACGGCCTAGGCGGCCGCATCGGCGTCAGCAGCGCTCTGGGCACGGGCTCGGAGTTCCGTCTTTATCTCCCAGTGGCGCCCGGAGACTTGTTGGCTGATTCCCGACCCGCCCTCGAGGACAAACCGCCACGGCAGGATGTGTGCATCCCAAGCCTCGCAAGTCTCGTAAGCGACAACACCCCAAAACACTCAGCCGACTCCTAGACATTGGCCCAAGAGCTGGACTTCAACCGACGTGAACTGGCCCGACTCAGTCCGTAAGCACCTTTCGCAGGCGCAGCGCCAGTCCACGACAGCGGCGGCCAAAGCACCGCAGTTCCCCACCTTCAGGGACAGCGTGCGCGAGGATGTACCCGCCTCCGTGGTGGTGTTCCTTGTCGCGGTGCCGCTGTGCCTTGGCATCGCGCTCGCCTCGGGAGCGCCGTTGTTCTCCGGAGTCATCGCGGGGATCGTCGGTGGCATCGTCGTCGGCTTGCTCAGTGGCTCGCACCTGATGGTGAGCGGCCCGGCAGCCGGCCTGACGGCCATCGTGGTGAGCGCGATCGCCACACTCGGCTCGTTCCAGGCGTTCCTGATGGCCGTGGTGATCGCGGGCCTGGTGCAGATAGCGCTCGCCGGGCTGCGCGCGGGCGTGATCGGCTCTTACTTCCCGTCGTCGGTGATCCGCGGGATGCTCGCCGCGATCGGCTTGATCCTGATCCTCAAGCAGCTGCCGCATGCGGTGGGCTGGGACAGGGACTACGAAGGTGACGAGTCCTTCGTGCAGCCGGACGGCGACACGACCTTCACGGCGATCAACCATGCGATGCACGCAATCGAGCCCGGCGCGCTCCTCGTCGCGGCCATCGCGCTGGCGCTGCTCGTGCTGTGGGACAAAACCGGACTCAAGCGCCTGAAGCTGATGCCGGGGCCGCTGGCGGCGGTGCTCGCCGGTGTCGGCATCAACCTCGCGCTGAAGCACTCGGGTTCGAGTTGGGCGCTGCTCTCCGAGCACCTGGTGCAGTTGCCCGTCGCGACCAGCGCCGGCCAGTTCTTCTCGTTCTTCACGCTGCCCGATTTCTCGGCGGCGCTGCGCGCCGACACGTGGCGCGTCGCGGTGACGCTCGGCGTCGTGGCGAGCCTAGAAACGCTGCTCAGCTTGGAAGCGACCGACCGCATGGACGCCCACAAGCGCCTGTCGCCGCCCAATCGCGAGCTGCTCGCTCAGGGTGTCGGCAACACACTTTCGGGCCTCGTCGGCGGATTGCCGCTGACCGGCGTGATCGTGCGTAGCGCAGCCAACGTCGACGCCGGGGCTCGGACCAAGCTCTCGGCGATCCTGCACGGCGTGCTGCTCGTCCTCGCCGCGGTGAGCATTCCCGGGCTGCTGAACGAGATCCCGCTGGCTTCGCTGGCGGCAATCTTGCTCTACACCGGCTTCAAGCTCACCCGCCCGCAGATCCTGCGGAGCATGTGGGGCCAGGGCCGGAAGCAGTTCACGCCGTTCGTGATCACCATCGCGACCATCCTGCTCACGGACCTGCTCGTGGGCATCACGGTCGGCCTCGCCGTGGCGTTCGCCTTAATCCTGCTCGACGAGATCCGCTCCGAATGCTTCACGGTCGTGAGCCCACCGGGCTCGGTCTTGAAGCGCGTGCGGTTGCAAGAGCATGTCTCTTTTCTCAACAAGGCCTCGCTGGCAAGGCTCCTCGCAAGCCTCAAGAACGGCGAGCGCGTCGAGATTGACGGCTCTCGCTGTCGCGAGATCCACAACGACGTGCTCGAGCACCTCTCGGATTTCCGCCAACAGGCCATCGAACGCGGCATCGACCTGCGCATCGTCGGCCTCGAGCTGACGCCCCCGCCTTCCCACTGACACAGGGAGCACCCCATGGAAGATCTCAAGCGCCTGTTCGACCAGAATCGCAAGCTCGTCGCGGACATCACCAAGACCGATGCCGAGTTCTTCAAGAAGCGCGCCGGCAAGCAGGAGCCTGACTTCCTGTTCATCGGCTGCGCCGACAGCCGCGTGCCGATCGAGACCCTGACCGGGGTCACGCCGGGCGAGATGTTCGTGCACCGCAACATCGCCAATCAGGTGCACAGCGTCGACCTGAACCTGCTGTCGGTTTTGCAGTACGCGATCGAGGTGCTCGACGTGAAGCACGTCATCGTGTGCGGCCACTACGAGTGCGGCGGCGTCAAGGCCGCCATGGGCGACCGGAGCTACGGCCTCGTCGACCACTGGCTCGCCGGCATCCGCGACACGTGCAGTCGCCACGAACAGGAGCTGCAAGGCATCAGTGATGCCAACCGCCGCTTCCGGCGCGCGGTCGACCTCAATGTGCTGCAGCAGGTCCACAACCTTGCCCGCACTCCGATTGTCCAGACCGCCTGGAAGCGCGGCCGCCGTCCCATGCTCCACGGCTTGGTCTACGACCTCCACGATGGCCTCCTGAGGGACCTGGCGCTGCAGATCGACGGCAATGACCGGGTCGCGGAGCTGCTCGAGATGACGCGGCGCCCCGTCGGGGACTAGCCCCCGCCCCGCAGCTCGAGCGAAGGTCAAGATAAGGCCAACGCAGAGCTTGCCCTTGACGGAGTGTTCAAGAACTGGCCTTTGCTTGATCGATTGCGCGCCATTCCTTGTCCTCGTCCTGATCTCTTGTCCATCGCTTTCACGACTCTTTACAGGGCAGTCGGAGAGTGTTTCGCGTTGCTAGGCCACCACCCTCGGCCCCCTATCCCCTAGCGCGCCTACCATCGATGTCCCACCGCCCTGTCGCCGCCGCCCTGCTGCTGTCCCCCACCCTGCTCGCCCAGTCGGCCGCCCCGGCCGAAGCGAGCGCGCCGAAGGCAGGCTCGTTCGAAGCCTCCGTCAGCGCGCTCCAGCAGGACTTCGAGGCCCGGCTCGCCGCTCTCGAGCAGCAGATCGCGGAGCACAAGACCGCTCGCGAGGCCGCCGAGAAGGCCGCCAAGTCGAAGTGGTACGAGAAGATCAGCCTGCGCGGGTACACCCAGTTCCGCACCACCTCGCTCTTCAACGAGGACCTGACCCCGGACCTCGTCGTCCCGGCAGACAGCTCGGTCAGCGAGAAGGAGACCTTCATGATCCGCCGCGGCCGGTTCATTTTCTCCGGCGACGTCAGCGAGCACGTGTTCCTCTACGCGCAATTCGACGCCTTCGGCTCGGTCGGCGGCACGGGCGACAAGGGCCTGCAGACGCGCGACCTCTATGCGGACGTGGCCATCGACGCGGACAAGGAGTACCGCTTCCGCGTCGGCCAGTCGAAGGTGCCCTATGGCTTCGTCAATCTGCAGTCGAGCCAGAACCGCGCCCCCATGGAGCGCCCGGACGCGCTGAACTCGGCGGTCGAGGGCGAGCGCGACATCGGCGTGTTCTTCTACTGGGCGCCCAAGGAGATCCGGGCCCTGTTTCGCGATCTCGTGCGCAAGGGCCTCAAGGGCTCGGGCGACTACGGCGTGCTCGGCTTCGGCGCGTACTCCGGCCAGGGCCTCAACCGCAGCGACCAGAACGGCGAGTTCCACTGGATCGGCCGCGCGTCCTATCCCATCCAGTTCGACAACGGACAGATCCTCGAGCTCGGCGCTCAGGGCTACGTCGGGGACTTCGTGGTGAGCACGCAGCAACTGGGCCCGGGCGTTGATGACGTGCCGACCGCCAAGGCCGACGGCCTCGACGACGAGCGCGTGGCCCTCTCGGCGACGCTCTACCCCCAACCCCTCGGCTTTGAGGCCGAGTGGACCTGGGGCGAGGGCCCGCAGCTCAACGACACGCTCACGGCGGTCGGCGTCGAGTCGCTGCAAGGCGGCTATCTGCAGGTCAACACGCTGGTGGAGACCTCGAAGGGGCCCATGTTCCCCTTCGTGCGCTGGAACTACTTCGACGGGGCCCGCAAGTTCCGCGCGAATGCCCCCGAGAATGACATCAACGAGCTCGACCTCGGCCTCGAGTGGTCCCCCTGGCCCGAGCTGGAGCTCACGGTGATGTACACCCATACCTTCGAACGCACGAACACCACCGACACCTCGGGCCCGGCTTTCTACGAGCTCACCGAGGATGCCGATCGCCTCGCCTTCCAGCTGCAGTGGAACTACTGAGAGCTTGTCCCGTGACCTGAGATGGGCACGGGGATTGCTAGCTTCTGTGGCCTGCGGGCGCTTGGTGCGCTCGCGGGCCACTGTCCTGCCATGCACGCACGCAAGCTCGTCGCGCTCTTTCTGGCCCTCGTCGGCGCCTGCGCCGCGCCGCGGCCCGATCGCCTGCTCCACCAAGATCCAGCCGCGGATTCGCACGCGAGCGCGGCGTCGCGCTGGCTCGATCTCGTGCAGGAAGTCGCGGGTCGCGACGTTGATCGCTTCGGCGCGCGCCCCACGATTTTCTCGCGCCAAATGGCGATCTGGGCCACGGCCATGTTCGACGCGTGGGCCGCCTACGACGACCTCGCGGTAGGCTCGCGCCTTGGCGTCAACCTGCGCCGGCCGCCCGCCGAGCGCACGCTCGCGAACAAGGAGCGCGCGCTCGCGCAGGCGAGCTATCGAGCGCTGGTCGGCGTCTATCCGGACGATGCGCAGTGGCTCGCGGAGCAGGCCTGCGCACTCGGCGCCGACCCGACCAACGATTCGATCGACCCGTCGACGCCGCTCGGCGTGGGCAACCTCGCGGCCCACGCGGTGCTCGCGTATCGGCGCAGCGACGGCGCGAACCAGTTCGGGGATGCTCCGGGCTCGAGTGGCAAGCCCTACTCCGACTTCACGGGCTACGCGCCGGTCAACGCGGCCGACACGATCGTCGATCCCGATCGCTGGCAGCCGATCACGTTCACGCGCCCCGACGGCACGCGCTTCACGCCTGGGTTCCTCACTCCGCACTGGTTTCAGGTGAAGCCCTTCGTGCTCGAGAGCGCCGCGCAGTTCCGGCCGGAGCCTCCGCCCACGACCAAGACGGACGACCAGCTCCTGCGCGCTCAGGTCGACGAGGTCCTCGCGCTCCAACGCGAGCTCACGTCCGAGGAGAAGGCCGTGGTCGAGTTCATGCGCGATGGCCCGCGCTCGACCGGGCAGAGCGGCCACTGGCTGCGCTTCGCGCAGGATGTGTCGCGCCGCGATCGCCACGGGCTCGACGAGGACGTGAAGCTCTACTTCGCGATTGCCAACACCGCGTTCGACGCGTTCATCTCGTGCTGGGAGACCAAGCGCATCTACGACACGTCGCGGCCGTGGACGCTGGTGCGCCATTACTACAAGGGCCAGCGCGTGACGGGCTGGACCGGACCGCAGGGCGGCTTCGTCGAGGTGGCCGCGGAGGAGTGGCACCCCTACTCGCCGTACGTGTTCATCACGCCGCCGTTCCCCGGCTATACGAGCGGTCACGCGACTGTCAGCGGCGCCTGCGCGAAGATCCTCGAGCTTTTCACGGGCAGCGACGCCTACGGGGCCGTCGAGCGCCGCAGCTGCTGCGCGCTCACCGAGACCGATCCGGGCGAAATCGTGGAGCTCGACCTGCCGACCTTCTCCGGCACTGCGGGAATGGCCGCGCGCTCGCGCGCCATGGGCGGCTACCACATCCCGATCGACAACGACGTCGGCCTGCGAGTCGGTCGCGAGCTGGCCACCTGGTCCTGGCCCCGCTACGAGGCCTTCTGGAACGGCACCGCGCTTCCGCGCTGAGCGGCCCCGACGGGCGGGGCGGGGGCGGGAGATTGGCGCGTGATCCCTGCGACCCCGAGCGTAGATCCTGCGCGTACTGCGCCCCGCGCCTTGCCGTGCCGCCCCCCCCCGCAAGCTGGAACGAGAGTTGCCGAGGTGCGCCCGACCTTACCCAGGAAGCCCCCGATGAAGCGCGCCGCCGCCCCCCTGTCGATCCTCGCCTTTGCCTCCGTCGCCTTCGGCCAAGCCCAGCCGATGCCGTCCACGCCCGAGCTCCCCGGCTACAAGCTGCTGCGGCAGGACGAGGACTGGTCCAAGTTCGTCGAGACCCAGGGCGGCGACACCTTCGACCCGCTCAAGCACATGCAGCTCGGCGACGCGAGCTGGCTCTCGCTCGGGGCGCGCATCGAGGCCCGCGACGAGAACTGGGACGGCTTCGGATTCGGGGGCCTCTCCCCGAGCGGCGTGCCGTCGCAGAACAGCGACAACTTCATCGTGTCGCGCATGCTCGCGCACGGCGACCTCACGGTCGGCGAGCACCTGCGCGCCTACATCGAGCTCATGACGGCGCAGTGCACCGACCGCGACCTGCAGGGCGGACGGCGCATCACGGACATGGACACATTCGAGTTCCAGCAGGCGTGGTTCGACCTGAAGGCCAAGCTCGGCGACGACAAGCTGCGCCTGCGCACGGGGCGCCAGAGCTTCGGCTTCGGCAACCAGCGCCTCGTGAGCTCGCTGCCGTGGGCCAACACGCTCAACCGCTGGGATGGCTTCACGGGCCTGTGGAACCACGGTGGCTGGGCGGTCAACGGCCTGCTGACGTGGTATGTGCCCGTCGACAAGACCGAACCGAACGCGCCCGACGAGGATCGCTCGCTCTACGGCGTCTACGCCACCCGCGCTCCGCAGCCCGGTGGCGCGGGGCTCGACCTGTACGTACTCGGCACGACGCGGGCCAACGTCGCCATCAATGGCACCGCGCCGGGCGACGAGCGCCGCCACACGCTCGGCGGTCGCAGCTGGGGTACCTTCGCCGAACGCGGCGACTGGGAAGTCGAGGGCGGCTGGCAGGTCGGCGAGATCGGCGACGCGGACGTCAACGCATGGTTCCTCTCGGGGGTGGCTGGCTGGAAGCCCGATACCCAGTCGCTCTCGCCGCGCATCTTCGCCGGCCTCGATCTCGCCAGCGGCGACCGCAAGCCGGGCGGTGACGTCGAGACCTTCTACCAGCTCTACCCGCTCGGCCACCTGTACCTCGGCTACGCCGACACGGTCTCGCGCCAGAACATCGCGGCCGCGCACGTGGGCGCGAGCATCAAGCCGAGCCCCGCGACGACCGTCACGCTGACGCTTCACACGCTCAACCTGATGAGCGATCAGGACGCGATCTACCAGCTCAATGGCACGGAATCGCGCAGCGCTCCCGCGGGCGGCTTCGACTCGACTCACATCGGCGAGGAGCTCGACCTGCTCGTGCAGCACCGCCTCTACCGCCACCTCGATCTCTACGGCGGCTACAGCCACGTGTTCACCGGCTCCGCCGTCGCGGAGACCGGCGAGGCCGACGACATCGACTTCCTGTACATCGGCATGATCTTCACGTTCTGAGACTGGAGAGAAGACGCGCCGTGCGCCGGCCCCCCCCGGCGCACGGCGCGCTTTCGTATCCGTCGCGCACACTGGCGCGGGCCGGAGCGCGCGTTGCTAATCTCTCGTCCAGTGCCTTCGAACCACGAAACCCAAGCCGACGATCGCTGGGATGCCGGCGATCTGGGCTGCGGAGAGCTCGTGATCGACCTACGGCTGCGCCTGCGTGCGCTCGCCGCGGGACAGGTGCTGCGCCTCGTCGCGAACGATCCGGGCGCGCGCGAGGACCTGCCTGCATGGTGCGGTATGACGGGCCACACGCTCGTGTACGCCGCGCATCCCGTCTACTGCATCCGTCGCAAGGAGAACTGACATGGGCCGTTTCTGCGTTTCGCTGACTGCCGCCAAGGACAACTGCGACAAGGCCACCGTGGCCTTCGTCGTCGCCAACGCCGCCGCCGGCTCCGAGCAGGAGACGCTGGTGTTCCTCTCGACCGAGGCCGTGCGGCTCGCGGTCCCCGGCTACGCCGAAGACATCCGCGAGGAGGGCTTCGCGCCGCTAGCCGAGCTGATGGCGAAGTTCGTGGCGGCCGGCGGGAAGATTTACGTCTGCTCGCCCTGCTTCAAGAAGCGCGGACTCGACGAGACGAAGCTGGTCGCGGGCGCGACGATCGTCGGAGGCGCAAAGCTGGTCGAGTTCCTCGCCGGCGGCTCGCCCTGCGTCTCCTACTGAGGAAGGCCGCGTGAGCGGGCACCTTTTTGCGCCGAAGACGAGCTTCGACGGCGGCGATCTCGACTGCGGCAGCGGGCTCCTGCTGCTCATCCGCAAGCACATCGACCCGCTCGAGGCGGGCGATTTGCTCGAGATCCGCTCGACGGAGATCTCGGTGCCCGAGGACCTGCCCGCGTGGTGCCGGCTGACGGGCAACGAGCTCGTGAGCCACGTGAAGTCGGGGCGCGAGCACAGCTTCCTCGTCGCGAAGGGCAAGTTCGATCCAGCGCGCGCGAAGCCGGTCGGCGATGCGCGCGCGATGCCCCTGCGCCAGCCCGTCGTGCCGGTGCGCATCCCCGCCTCGCTGCCCGCGCCTGCGCCTGCGCCCGCGATCCAGCCGCTCGCTGTCATGGGTATCGGCAGCTGGCCGCGGCCCGCGTGGCTGCTCGATGCGCTGCACCGTCACCTCGAAGGTCGCCTCGACGACGCGCTGTTCGAGGCCGCATGCGAGGACGCCGTGCGCCTGTGCGTCGATGCGCAGCTGCGCGCAGGCGTCGACGTGCTCACCGACGGCGAGCAGCGCCGCGACAACTACGCGAGCTTCGTAGGCGGCCTGCTCGACAACTGCCAGCTGATCCCGATCACCGACCTACTCCCCTACGTCGACGACCCGGCGGAGTTCGAGCGCGAGCTGCGCGCGCTCGACGTGCCCGCGAGCAAGGTGCGTCACCCCGCGGTGTTCGGTCCGCTGGGACGCTCACGATCGCTGGCGGTGCACGAAGCCAAGTTCCTCGCGTCGCTCTCCGCCAAGCCGGTGAAGGTCGCGCTGCCCGGCCCGTACCTGCTGACGCGCACGATGTGGATGGAGTGCATCTCCGATCGCGCGTACGCCGATCGCGAGGCGCTCGCGCGCGATGTCGTACGCGTGCTGCGCGAGGAACTCGCGGAGCTGCTTGCGGCCGGCGTCGCGCTCGTGCAGTTCGACGAGCCCGTGCTCAGCGAAGTGGTCTTTGGCCACGCGCGCGAGCGGCGCACGTTCATGTGCGGCGCGCTTGGCGAAAAGCTCGAAACTCCGGCGGAGCTCGCCTTCGCGGAACGACTGCTCGCGGAGCTTGCCGAGGGCTTCCCGCGCGAGCGCATCGGCCTGCACGTCTGTCGCGGAAACTGGTCGCCCGACGAGAGCGTCGCCCTGCACGGCGACTACACTCCCCTGCTCCCGATCCTCGCGCGCGCGCCCGTCGGCACGCTGGTCCTCGAGCTGTGCACCCCGCGCGCAGGCGACGGGCGCCTCTTGGCGCAGCTCCCGCGCGACAAGCGCATCGGCATCGGCGCGGTGAACCAGAAGCGCGCCGAGGTCGAGACCCCGGACGAGATCTGCGCTCGGATCGGGCCGCTCGTCGAGCTGCTCGGGGCCGAGCGCGTGCTGCTCAACCCCGACTGCGGCTTCGCCACCTTCGCGGACAACCCGCTTGCGTCCGCCTCGATCGCCCAGCGCAAGCTCGCGTCGATCGTCGGGGCTGCCGCGCAGCTGCGCGCGCGCTTCTCCCGCGGTTGAACCCGCTCGATTGCGACGCCTCGCGATCCGAAGCCTCCTGCAAGCAGGCGCTGCGACACCGGGGACGGAACGTGCGCCACGAGCGAGCGCGTGGGGCCGGCGAGCTAGTAGCTCGACTTCGACTCGCCGCCCTTGACGATCGCCACCGAGGCGCTGGCGCCGATGCGCGTCGCGCCCGCCGCGATCATCTCCTGCGCCGTCTTCTGGTCACGCACGCCGCCGGACGCCTTGACGCCCATGCGATCGCCGACCGTGCGCCGCATCAGCGCGATATCCGCCGCCGTCGCGCCACCCTTGTTGAAGCCCGTCGATGTCTTCACGAAGTCCGCGCCGGCGCGCTTCGACGCCTCGCATGCGCGCACCTTCTCCGCGTCGGTGAGCAGGCACGTCTCGAGAATCACTTTCAGCCGCGCACCGAGCTTGTGGCAGGTCTCCGCCACGGCCGCGATATCGCGCTCGACCGCCGCGTCCGATCCGGACTTCAGCAGGCCGACGTTCATCACCATGTCGATCTCGCAGGCGCCGTCCTCGATCGCGCGCCGCGCCTCGTAGCACTTGACCTCGGTCGCGCTCGAGCCGAGCGGGAAGCCGATCACCGAGCAGACGAGCACGCCGGAACCGGCGAGGATCTCCGCGCAGCGGCGCACGTGCGCGCCGTTGACGCACACGCTCGCGAACTTGTTCTTGAGCGCCTCGCCGCACAGCTGGTCGAGCTCCGCCAGCGTGGCTTCGGGCTTCAGCAGCGTGTGGTCGATGTAGGCCGCAAGCGTGTTGAGCTCGGGCGCCTTGCAGCCGCAGTAGCCGAGCCGGCACGCACCCGCCGCCAGCACCTCGCGCGCCCGATCGGGGCAGAACTCGACCTCGACGCCGCCGCTGCCGTGCGGGAACACCGACTCCGGCCCGTGCTCCACGATGCGTCGTCCGAGCTCGACGAGCAGCGCTTCCAGCTCCCCGGCACCCATGTCCCGCGACAGTTTCACGCGTGCACTCCGCCCTGCGGGCTCTTCAGGTAGCGCCGCTCGATCTCGGTGATCTTCGCGACACGCTTGCCATGCCGCGCCTCGCCATGCGCGGTCGTGAGGAACGTGCGCACGGTCTCTTCCGCGACCGCGCGCTGAATCATCTTGGCGCCGAGCGAGAGCACGTTGGCGTAGTTGTGCTCGCGCGCATTCTTCGCCATCGCGGCATCGCAGCACGTCGCCGCGCGCACGCCCGGAACCTTGTTCGCGGCGATCGCCGAGCCGATGCCCGCACCGTCGATCACGATGCCGAGCTCGCACTGGCCCGACGCGACGGCCTCGGCCACCGCACGCGCGAAGTCGGGGTAGTCAACCGGGTTCTCGTCGCGCGTGCCAAAGTCGACCGGCTGGTGGCCGAGAGCGCGCAGCCAGCCGAGCACTTCCTGCTTGAGCGCGAAACCGCCATGGTCGCAGCCCACGGCAATGCGTCGGCCCGCGTCGCGCTCGCCGCGCTCGATGCGGATCCGCCGACGATGAGCTTCCTCGGCTGCGAGCGGTGTCACGATCGCGCCGGTGGGCACGCGCAGGACGCCGCCGTCCGGCGTGTCGGCAAGGCATGTACCGAGCACGAGTTGGCGGCTGTCGTCCGCAGGCTCCGCGCGCACGGCGAGCCGCGGCGGCTTCGTCGGCGCGGGGGCCGTGACTGCGCGGGGCGGCTCGACGGGCGCCG
>SXKQ01000139.1 GCA_005778045.1 Planctomycetia bacterium | reverse complement strand
GATCATCGCCGCGAGCGTGGTCGACTTGCCGCTGCCGGGCGGGCCCGTGCCGAGCACGAGGCCCTTCGAGAGCATGCAGAAGTCGAGCGCCACCTTCGGCAGTCCGAGCTGTGCGGCCGTCAGCACTTCGCTCGGGATCTGGCGGAATACGGCGCCGGGGCCGTTGCGGTCCATGAACAAGTTGGCGCGGAAGCGCGCGAGCCCCTCGACCGCGTAGGCGAAGTCCGTGTCACTCGATTCCTCGAACTCCGCGCGGTTGCGCTCGGGCGTGATCTCGTACAGCACCTGCCGCATCTCGTCGGGACCGATCACCGGCGCACCGTCGATCGGAGTCATCTCGCCCGACTGGCGGAACAGCGGCCGCAGGCCGGAGGTCATGTGGAGGTCCGAGGCTCCCACCTCGACCATGCGGTGGAATAGGGCGTCGATCCAGGCCATGTCTTGAGCTCGCGAAGGGTGGGACGGGCGCGGCGCGAGATGCGCGACGCGGGCCTCGTGTGTCGGTCATCGGTACCGGCGATGCGGCGACTTGAAGATTCTTCCGGAGGTCGACGGTCAGAGCTTGCCCGCGGCTCTCGGATGCGACGGGTCGAGCTCGAGAGCGCGGCGGAACTCCGCGCGGGCGGCGTCCCGCTGCCCGAGCCTGTCGAGGGCGAGTCCAAGCTCGTAGTGGGCGTCGGCGGAAGGAGCGAGCTCGCAGCATCGTGCGAAGGCTTCGCGGGCGCGCGCGAAGCGGCCGAGGAACAGCGCGGAGCGTCCGGCGAGGCGGTATCCGACCGGTGAGCTCGGGGCGAGCCGGACATACTCCTCGGCGTGCTGGAGGGCGAGCTCGTTATCGCCCTTGTCGAGCGCACGGCGCGAGGCGACCTCGAGGGCGACGAGCGGCGGTCCCGGCAGCGTCAATGCAAGCCCCACGCGGAAGTCGACTTCGCTCGGAATCAACCCGAAGCGCCCTTCCGCCTCCTGTGTGAACAGTCGCAGGGCTCCTTCGTGCCCCGGCTGCTCGTCGAGCGCCCAATCGATGTCGGCGAGCGCATCCTGGCGGTCGAGGGCAATGCGCGCGAGCGCACGGTCGTAGCGTACGTCGGACTGCGAGCCTCGCGAGTGCAGCGCAATCGCACGGTCGTAGTGCTCCAGCGCCTTCTGCGCATCACCGGCCTTGTAGGCGAGTACTCCAAGCTTGTGGTGCGCGAGGGAGTTTTCTGGTTCCACGGCGATCGCGCGCTCGAACAGCGTGCGCGTGTCGCGCCAGTGTGTCGTCGTGGATCTCGAGACGAAGCCGAGCGCGACGATAGCCGCCGCGCCGGTCGCTAGGGCCCTGCGCGTACTCCAGCGGGCAAAGCACGCAGCCACGAAGCCCGCGAGTGCGAACGAGGGCAGATAGGTGTAGCGGTCCGCCGCGATCTGGTGGCCGGAGTGAACGAGGCCGATCACCGGAGCGACGAGCACGCCGAAGCTCCACCAGGCGCCCCAGAGGGCTGCGGTCGCGTTGGACGTGTGACGGCGCAGGAACAGGAATCCGGTCGACAGGAGCACGAACACGAGCGAGGCGACGTAGCGCGGATCGAGCAGGGACAGCTGCGCCGGCAGCTCATAGAATGGGGAAAGACCGACTGGCAGCAGCGTGTGGCGCAAGTACGAGCGGAACGCGAAAGCCGAGATCGCCACGCGTTCGTCGAGCGGTCGAGCATCGAGGGTCGCCAGCACTTGCGTGCCGAAGCGCTGGCCCGCGATGCCCAGCGCCGCGCCCGCCAGTCCGAGCGCCACATAGGGCAGCTTCTCGATCAGCAAGGGCCGCCAGCCGCTGCGCTCGTGGCGCCGCAGAGGCCACGCATCGAGCGCCAGCAGCACGAGCGGAAAGCCGAGGCCCGCGACCTTCGAGAGCAGCGAGGCTGCGAACGACGCGACGGACAGAGCCAGCCAAGGACCGCGCTGGACGCCGGAACGCTGCGAGCGCAGCCACGACCACGCTGACAACGCCAGGAACGCGCCGCACAAGACGTCCCGACGCTCGGTGATCCAGACGACGGACTCGACGCGGAGCGGGTGGGCGGCGAAGAACGCGGCGCCCAGCGCGGCGGCCGCCGCTCGCGCGCGGGTCACCCGCGCGAGCGCGAGTAGCTCGTCCAGCGCGAGGAACAGCAGCAGCGAGCAGGCGCCGTGCAGCGCGAGGTTTGTGGCGTGAAACATGCGCGGATCGAGCCCGGCGAGCTCGAAGTCGAGCGCACAACTCATCCACGTGAGCGGCATGTAGTGGCCGGCGTGGAAGCTGGTCCACATCCAGCGCAGGTGCTCCCCGTCGAGGCCTCGGAAGCCCTCGTTCAGCGTGAAGTTGACGTCGTCATCCCAAGCGTGGAATGGATGGGACAGCGAGCTCCAGAAGGGAAGCAGCGCCGCGGCCAGCACGGCGAGAGCACCCATCCAGCGCACGCGTGCGCGGCTGCCCCGGTCGGCTATCGGGTCGAAGCTCATGGCTCGATTCTGCGGCTTTTGGGGCCGGGAGGCGAGCGGCAAGCGTCGGTCCTCCAACAGCGGCACGGTCGGCGCTAGTCTCTCGGGCATGAAGCTCCATTTGCCGGCGCTCCTCGCGCTCCTCCTTTCTTCCTGCGTATCCGCGCCCTCGGTTTTGCAGATCGAGGCGCAGGAATTTCTCGATCGCTACACCCGCACCTACGTCGAGCTGTACGCGGCTTCGAGCGAGGCCCAGTGGAGCTCGCAGACGCGCATCGTCGAGGGCGACGACACCAATGCCCGGCGGACGCAGGCCGTTGAGGAGGCGACCGCGGCGTTCACGGGGTCGATCGAGAACATCGCGAATGCGCAGCGCCTGCTCGAGGAGCGCGCCATGCTGACCGAGTTGCAGGTGAAGCAGCTCGAAGGCGTCTTGTTCCGCGCCGCCAGCGGTCCGCAAACCCAGCGCGAGCTCGTCAAGCGACGCATCGCGGCTGAGACAGCGCAGGTGGAGAAGCTGTATGGCTTCACATTCCGCCTCGACGGCAAGGAGATGTCGGCCAACGAGATCGACGGCGGACTCAAGTCCGAGGCGGATCTCGCACGGCGCCGCGCGATCTGGGAGTGCTCGAAGGAAGTGGGCATCGGCCTGCGACCGGGGCTCGTCGAGCTGCGCGGGCTGCGCAACGAGGTCGTCCGCACGCTCGGCTACAAGGACTACTTCTCCTACATGGTCAGCGAGTACGACATGACCACACCGGAGATGGCTGCGAAGATCGAGGAGATCAACCGCGAGTTGCGGCCGCTGTTCCGCGAGCTGCACACCTGGGCCCGCTATCGCCTCGCGGAGAAGTACGGTCAGCCCGTGCCGGACCTGATCCCTGCGCACTGGCTCCCCAACCGCTGGGGGCAGGACTGGTCGAGCCTCGTCGACGTGCAGGGCTTCGACCTCGATGCCGCGATGGCTTCGCGCACGCCGCAGTGGCTCGTCGAGCAGTCCGAGCGCTTCTACACGAGCCTCGGCTTCGAGCCGCTGCCGCAGGTGTTTTGGGAGCGTTCATCGCTCTACCCGCTCGCTCCCGACGCGGGCTACAAGAAGAACAACCACGCGTCGGCATGGCACATGGACCTCGATCGCGACGTGCGTTCGCTGATGAGCGTCGAGTCCAACGCCGAGTGGTACGAGACGACGCACCACGAGCTCGGTCACATCTACTACTACTTGTGCTACACGAACCCGCAGGTGCCGCCGCTCCTGCGCGAGGGTGCCAACCGCGCGTACCACGAGGCGGTCGGATCGCTGATGGGGCTCGCGGCGATGCAGCCGCGCTTCGTGCAAGCGATCGGGCTGGAGACGGGCGGACGGCCAGCCGACCCGATGCAACTCCTGCTGCGCGAGGCGCTCAACTACGTGGTGTTCATACCTTGGTCGACGGGCACGATGTTTTCGTTCGAGAAGGAGCTCTACCACGACGAGCTCGACCCGCAGCGCTGGAACGCGCGCTGGTGGGAACTCGCGGCGCGCTATCAGGGGATTGCCCCTCCGGCACCGCGCGGCGAGGAACTCTGCGATGCAGCGACGAAGACGCACATCAACGACGATCCCGCTGGCTACTACGACTATGCGTTGAGCTTTGTGCTGCTGTTCCAGCTGCACCAGCACATCGCGACCCGGATCCTGCACCAAGACCCGCGCGACACGAACTACTACGGATCGAAGGAAGTGGGGGAGTTCCTGCGCGGCATCCTCACTCCTGGCTCGAGCCGCGACTGGCGCGAGGTGCTGCGCGAGGCAACCGGCTCGGACCTTTCGGCGCGGGCGATGATCGAGTATTTCGAGCCGCTGCGCCTGTGGCTGGTCGAGCAGAACCGCGGCCGCACCTGCACGCTGGCCGATCTCTAGGGAGCTGGAACCTCTTTCCCGAGGCCGAGCGCGCCCGAGCGCAGTAGTCTTCCCCACCGGAGCGATGCAGTACGGCAAGAAGGTTGTGGTCGTCATGCCCGCGTACAACGCGGCGTCGACCCTGAAGAAGACCTGGAGCGAGGTCATGGCGCAGGGCGTGGTGGACTTGGTCATCATCGTCGACGACGGGAGTCGCGACGAGACCGTGGCGATCGCGAGCACGCTGCCGAATACCGTCGTGCACGTGCACCCGAAGAACCGCGGCTACGGCGGCAACCAGAAGAGCTGCTACCGCATCGCGCTCGACGCCGGGGCCGACATCGTGATCATGGTGCACCCTGACTACCAGTACACGCCGCTGCTGGTCCCGGCGATGAGCTCGATGATCGCCAACGAGCTCTACGACTGCGTGCTCGGCTCGCGCATCCTCGGAGGTCGCGCGCTCGCCGGCGGCATGCCGCTCTGGAAGTACGTCTCGAATCGCTTCCTTACGGCAGCGGAGAACGCGCTGATCGGCGCGAAGGTCAGCGAGTATCACACCGGCTACCGCGCCTTCTCGCGGCGGCTGCTCGAGCGCGTCGACACCTCTCGGAACAGCGAGGACTTCGTGTTCGACAACCAGATGCTGGCGCAGATCGTGTGGCACGGCTTCACGATCGCCGAGGTCTCTTGCCCGACGAAGTACTTCCCCGAGGCGAGCTCGATCAACTTCTCGCGCAGCGTGAAATACGGCTTCGGCTGCCTCGGCGTGGGCCTCTCCTTCCGGCTCGCGAAGCTCGGCCTCGTGCCGTCGGCGCTCTTTCCGCGCTAGCGTCCGCTCGCCGGCAGCGGGTTGCGCGGGAGCGGCTGCGGCAGATTGGCGATCACGTGCAGCAAGCCGGCGATGGCGCCGGAGCCGAGCGCGAGCTCGCGCGGGTGCACGTTGTCGAGCGTGTCGCGCTCGCAGTGGTGGTGGTCGAAGTAGCGCTCGTCATCGGGACGAAATCCGACCAGCGGAACGCCCGCGCGCGCGAGGGGGCCGATGTCGACGCCGCCTCCTCCGACGCGCAGCGCATTCGCGCTCGCCGTGTCGAGCAACTCGACGATCGCGCGCAGCGACTCGAAGGCGCGTGGGTTGGCGTCGGTCGTGAAGCCGCGCGGCGTGAATCCGCCCGCGTCAGACTCGAGCGCAAGCACGTGGCGATCGAGCTCGCCGGCGTGGTCACGGTAGTAGGCCTCGGCGCCGCGCGCGCCGTTCTCCTCGTTCATGAACAGCACGACGCGGATCGTGCGCCGCGGCTTCAGGCCGCGCGCGAGAATGAGGCGGGCGGCTTCGAGCGAGTGCGTGCAGCCCGCTCCGTCATCGTGGGCCCCGTGGCCGACATCCCAGGCGTCGAGATGGCCGCCGACGACGACGAGTTCGCCTTCGGCTCCATGGCCGGGAATCTCGCCGACCACGTTGTGCGAGAGGACATCGGGCAGCGTGCGACAGGAAAGCTGCAGGTTGACGCGCACGCGCTCCCCGGCGGCGACGCGTGCCGCGAGCAGGTCGGCCGCACGCGTGCTGATCGCGGCGGTGGGGAGCGGCTCGACGTCGGCGTCGTAGCGCATCGCGCCTGTGTGTGGGTGGTCGTCGAGTGCCATGGTCATCGAGCGAACGAGCGCCGCGCGGGCTCCGGCGCGCGCGGCCTCGCTCGCGCCGCGGCTGCGCTGGTCGACGGCGCCTCCGTAGGCCGCAAAGCAGTCGTGCTGTGCGGGATCCATGGGCCGGTTGAAGAGCACGATCTTGCCGCGCGCCTCCCCGGCGCGCGCGCGCAGCTCCTCGAAGCTCGTCACGACCAGCACTTCGCCACTCACCCCGCCCGGAGGCGTGGCGACGCTTCCGCCGAGCGCGAGAATCGGCAGTCGCTCCTCGGGGAGGCCGTCCGCGTCGAGAATGCGCAGCGACTCCGTCTCGCCGCGCTCCCAGTGGGGCACGAGCACCGGCTCGAGCCGCACGCTGGAGAGGCCGATCGCGCGCATGGTGCGCTCGCCCCACTCGACCGCGCGCGCCGCTCCGGCGCTGCCAGAGAGGCGCTTGGGCGCCGTGCGGCACAGGTCGGAGAGGATCGCGTAGCTCTGCCCCTTGCTGAGCGAGTCTCGCACGAGAGCCTCGATCTCGGTGCGGTAGGGGGCGAGGTCGAGCGCCGGCGCCGCCGTCGGCGCGAGCGCGGGCGGCTGCGGGCTCGCCGCCGCGTCGGGTCGGCTGCTCGCGCACGCCAGGGTCACGGAAACAAGCGCGAGAACGGAGGTGAGACGCGCGAGGTTCATGGGACAGGATTCTACAATCGCGTCGCCCGAGCCACCGCGATGAGCGCCAACGTCGAGATTCTGCACGAGGACGAGCACCTACTCGTCGTCCTGAAGCCCTCCGGTCTGCTTTCGGTGCCCACCCCGGGCGCCGAGGGCCGCACGGTGCTCGACGCAGTGCGGGAGCAGGGCTACGTGGTCTCGCCCGTGCACCGGCTCGACCGCGAGGTGTCGGGCGCGCTGCTGCTCGCGCGCGACCCCGAGACGCGCAAGGGACTCGAGGAGCTGTTCCGCGAGCGCACCGTGCGCAAGTTCTACTGGGCGCTCGTGCTCATGGGCCCGAAGCACGATCAGGGCACGATCAACTTCCCGATCCTCGAGGACGGAGCGCAGGCGCGCGTGTCCGCGATCGGGAAGCCGGCGCGCACGAACTACCGCGTGCTCGCGCGCGGCATGGCGGCTAACGAGATCGAGGTCGAGCTCGTGACCGGCCGCTACAACCAGATTCGCCTGCACTTCGCGCACTCGGGCTGGCCGCTCGTCGGCGATCGCAAGTACGGCAAGTTCAAGCAGGACCCGTTCCGCTTCCCGCGCGTCGCGCTGCACGCGCGACGACTGGAATTCGTGCATCCCCGCACGGGCGCCCGGCTCGTCGTGGACGCGCCGCTGCCTCCCGACCTCGCGCAGCTGCGCGAGCTCGTCTTCAGCGTGCCGCGCGAGCAACAGCGCAAGCGTCGCGGCCCGCCGCCGCCGACCTAGGGATCGCGGCGGAAGCTACTTGGGCTCCGGTCCGGCGACGCGCCAGCGCGCCGGATCCTCGCAGGCCATGTCGAAGCCCCGCGGACCCTTCGCGACGCGCCCCTTGACCCACACGAAGTTCTGTACGAACTCCTCGTCATCGCGCTTGTTGAGCCCGAGGCCCTCGTACTTCGCGACGTGCTCGCGAGCGAACTTAGCCCGGAACGCGGGCTGCTTGTCGCCGGTACGGAAGAGCACGGTCACGCTGCCGTCGTCCTCGCGGAAGATGCGGTTGATCGAGCCGAAGATCTCGACGTCCTCGCCCTTGGCGGAGGTCGCGAACGCGCGCTCGAGCTCTTGGGGCATGTCCGCCGCCGCCACGTGCGCGGCATCCTTCGCGACGGCCGCGCGATAGTTCTCGATGGCCTCCGCGCGTGCGTCCCACCACGGCAGGAGCGTCTCGTAGGGCCGCTTCGCGCTGCGCGTGCCCTCGGTCTTCGGCACGTTGACGCCCGGATCCCAGATG
>SXKQ01000138.1 GCA_005778045.1 Planctomycetia bacterium | reverse complement strand
GCAGCGACCGCGCGATCCAGAGGCTCGGCGGCGAACTCGGCAGCAAGCAGCCGATCCACTCCACCGACCACGCCAACCGCGCGCAGTCCTCGAACGACGCCTTCCCGAAGGCGATGCACGTCGCGGCGGCGGAGGAGACCGTGAAGCGCCTGCTGCCGGCGATCGAGGCGCTGGAGCGGCTGGAAATTCCAAGCGGATGACGTCCGCTGGACGCGGCCGTCGTCGGCCAGAAACGTGGGGTTCGCGGCGGCTGAGCGAACCGTCACGTTGTACACCAGCGCCCAGATTGGGCCTCTGTGGCGGTCTGGCGAGCCGTTCGCCGCGCGCTGGGGCAGTGGCGCGGGCGCTCGGGATACGAGCGGGTCTGCTGGCCGGCGCGGGACGCGGGCGAGAAGCGTGCTCGGCGCAGCGTCAGTTCGCCCGAGAGCGGGCGTGGCGCAGGCCGCGGTGCAGCGCAAGCAAGAGCGTGAACAGGCTCGCGAGCGTGAGGGCCAAGCCGGTGCGGAAGCTCCCGGGTTCGTACTCGAACACCACCTCACCCTCGCCGGGCGGCAAGTCGACCGCGCAGAAGGCGTGGTTGGCGCGGAGCAGCTCGACCGCTCGACCGTCGACCGTCGCGCGCCAGCCGGGGAAGTGGGTCAGCGCCGTGACGAGGAACGCCGGGCGGTCGCTCGAGTAGCTCCACGCCATTCGCCGCGGCTTGCGCTCCAGCTCGCGCAGTTCCGCCTTCGGACCGAGCGCGCCGGAACGCGGTGTGCCGCGCTCGAGCAGGACCGTCGCACGCGGATCGAACTCCTCGGAGAGCACCCGTTCGAGCGTGAGTTCGGCGCGCGGCTCGATTTCGCTCGCACCGACGAGCCACGCGCGACCGGCGGAACCGCGGAAGCGATGCACGACGAAGTCGGCGTGCTCGCCGACGATCTCGAACGAACTCTCGTCGTAGGCGAGATCGAGCACGAACCCGGAGCCGAGCCCACGCCCGGGCACGGTGCGCTCACGGCGAGTACGGCGGGTGGCGTCGGAGGGTTCGTTGCCGTCGGAACCCTCCTTCGACTCGCCGTCGTCCGGGCCCCGCTCGCGGCCACCTCGGCCCCGCATCAGCCGCAGGCGCTGGTCCGCGGCGAGACCGGAGGCCGAGACTTCGAGCGAACAAGCCTGCTGACGCGAAGCGGCCATCTCCGAAAAGCGCAGCACGAGCTCACGCCGCGTGCCGAACACGCGTCGGAGTTCGCCGAATCGGACCGAACGCGAGGTGAGCGCGAGCGCTTCACCTTCGCGGCGCAGCGTCAGCGTGAGCTGCACGTCGTCGCAGTCCACGCGCTCCTCGAAGTGCACGACGAGCGCACACAGCCCGTCGTACGACGGAACGAAACGCTGGACGGCCGCGGGTTGCTCCGGCGTGAGCTCCAAGACCGCGTCGGGATTGGCCATGCCGACGTCCACCGCCACCATCCACGTGCGCTGGCCGAGCGCCGCTTCGCGTCGGCTGCGTTCGGTGTCGACCGGCAGCCACTCGGCGCGTGCTCCGACGAACTCGACGCCGAACAGCTCGAGCCCACGCCGTGTCGCGAACGAGCTCACCGCGCGGTACGAGCCGACTCCGAACACTTCGGTGCGCAGCTCGTCGAGCCGCGCGACCTCGAGCGCGTCGTAGGAGTTGACGAGCTCGATACCGTAGAAAAGGTTCGCGTCGCTGCGCAGGCCCTGCGGCGAGAGCAGCAGCGCACGCGACTGCCCGACGGTCGACTGGAATCCCGCGAGGGCCTCGGTGCGCGGCAGGACGCAGCGATCCTCCGAGGTCGGGACGTAGTCGTGGAAGGCCTGAATCGAGCTCGCGGCCGCGAGCGTGCACGCCGTCGCGAGACCGAACACGCGCGTCCCACGTCGCCGGAGGAGTGCGTGCAGCACGATGGCGGCGAGCCCGAGTGCGATGGCCCACGTCGCGAACCGCACATGCGCCTCGAGCTGCGGCGCGAGTGCGGCGAACTGGGCCGGGGCACGGGTCTCGAGATCGGACCACAGCGCCGGGATCTGCGCGAGCGCGAGGCCGACCAGCGCACCCGCGGCGAGCACGAAGGCGAGCGAGCGTCCGCGCGGCGCGTCGAGCTCGAACAGTCGATCGGCGGTCCACGACGCGAGAACGGTCGTGGCCACGCTCCATAGGACACAGGCGCGAGGCGCGGGGACGAGCGCACCACCGGCGAGCCACGAGAGCGCTTCGCTCACCACCGGCGCGTCGAACGCGAACAGCAGCGTAGCGCTCCCCAGCACGGCGAAGATCCACGTGCGCGAGCGCGCGAGTGGAAAGAACATCGCGCCGAAGGCGAGCAGCACGTGCAGGCCACCGACATGGAAGGCGTTCACCTCCGGATAGCGTGGTCGGAGCGCGAGCGGGATCCAGGGCGTATCGCGGGGAGTCGTCGCGACGTTGGGGAACAGCTGGAGCACGAGCTGGTAGGGCTGCAAGCGCTCGACGTCGCGTTCGCCCGAGACGAACGCCGCGCTGTGGAGCAGGTACTCGGCAAAGGGGAGGAACTGCACGCCACCCAAGCCGATTCCGAGCAGCCCGAATGTGGCGAGCGTCGCGAGCAGCCGCAACGACGGCAGAAGTCCGACGCCGTCGCCGCGGTACTGCTGCACGACCGTGATCCAGCGCAGCAGTGTGTACCCCCCCACGAGCAAGCCGGAGAACAGCAGGCTCTCGGGGTGGCCCGCGAGCGCCAGTCCGCCGAGCGTGAACGACACACACGCCAGCCGCGCCCACGGAACCCGACCGGGCTCTCGCTCCGCGGCGCGGAACACGAGTTCCACCGCGGCGAGCGCGAGCGGTGCGAGCGCCTGCACGCCGACGTGCGGATGCAACAGGCACAGCCAATGGAAACCGCTCAGCGCGAACCCCAGCGCTCCAAACGCGGCGGCCCAGCGCGAGCGTGCGAGCAGGCGCAGGAACAGAAACATCGAACCCGCGGCGGTCGCGAGCTTGGCCGCGGCGGAGAGCAGCACAGCGAGCGCGAGCGGCAGGAAGTAGTGCGGCAGCGTGAACGGCGAGAGAAGCGCCGATTGATAGTTCGCGAGCAACGGCATCCCGCAGCCGTTCGTGTCGAGCCACAGCGGTGCATCGCCCTCGCGCAGCTCTCGCGCCGCGAACTCGGCCCACGGCAGCATCTGCCGCACCGGATCCTCCATCGCGTGCGTGCGCACTTCGGGCGGCGGTTCGAGCGCCGTCAGCGTCGACGACTGAGCGAGCCAGTCCCAAGGCCCGAGTGTGTGCGTCGCGACCTGCAGGATCGGCCGCCACAACATGCACACCACGCTGGCGAGCGCCACCAGCGCCGCCCAGCCCAGCTCCCTGCGCCAATCCAGCGCGGCGGCCGGGGTCTGGGGAATGGGAGAAGGGTGCGTCACGACGACTGGTCCCGGATACAGCTTGCCCGGCCGCCGCGCATCCTAGCTCGCCGGCCTGTCGCTTCCTCGCCGGTGCCGCGCGGGCGCCGGGAGACCAGTCGGCGACGGGGGGAAAACACTTCCCGCTGCACTCGACGAGGGGAACCTCCAACCAGCGCCGTCGGGCGCAGGACCCTTGCTCCCCTGACGAGCGGCGCTCGCGGGGGGCCTCCGGATTCCCGTAACCGCGCCCGAAGGCGTAGCATCGGGGCGCGTGATGCGCCTCGAACTGCCTCAGATCGCCTGCGGAATCGCGGGCGCCGCGCTCGTCCTGTGGGCCACGTCCGATTCGGGCGTCGCGCTCGTGCACCTCGGGATGCACAACGCGGTGGCGGCGGAGTGCCTGCTGCACGGCGAAGTCTGGCGGACCACACGCGGCGAGGTATTCGCGCATTGGCCGCCGCTGTTCGTCCTGCTGCTGGCCGCCGGTCGGGCGCTGGGGGCGAGCTACGAGGCGACGGCGCGTGGCCTCAACGCGCTGTCGCTGGCGGCGACCGTGATGCTCGCGATGCATTGGAGCCGGAAGATGGCTCCCGCGCGCTGGGTCGAGTGGCTGGTGGGCGCCGGGCTGCTGTTGCTGCCGAGTCTGCTCGCGATCCACGCTTCGCTCGCCAGCGAGCCGCTGTTCCTTCCGCTCGTGCTCGGCAGCCTCGTCGCCGGGCAGGCCTACGCCGAGCGACCGCGCCGGTCGATGCTCGCGGCCGCGACTGTGCTCGCCGCGCTCGCCTGCCTGCAGCGGTACGTCGGTGTCGTCGACGTGTTCGCCGTCGCGGGACTCGGATTCTTGACGTGGCCGCGGAGCACGCGCCTGCGCGACACGGCGCTGTTCCTCGTCGGTGCGCTCGCTCCGCTCGCGGTCTGGCTCGCGCGCAACCTCGCGCGCACCGGTTCGTTGACGGGCTCGAGGCCGCCGTCGGACATCGAGTTCGAACAGAACCTACTCGACGGCTGGAGTGCGATCCGCTCGTCGTGGACGGGCGTCGGCGAGGCCGGCTGGCTCGGCACCACGCTGGCACTCGTGTCGATCCTGCTCGCACTCGCGGGGGGCGTAGCACTGCTCGCGACGCCGGAGCGGCGCCGCACGGCCGCGTGGGTGCTCGCGTTTCCCGTCGCGTACGTCACGTTCCTGCTCGGCCTCGCGAGCTGGATCTGGCTCGATCCGCTCGATGCGCGCCTGCTTTCGCCGCTGCTCGTGTGGAGCTGCATGCTCGCTCCGATCGGCGCGCACGAGTTGCTCGCGCGAGTGCCGACTTCCACGCGGCGCCTGCGCCCCGCGTTGTTCGCCGTCGCGAGCGTGTGTGCCCTCTCGATCCTCGGTTCCGGAGCGCGCTCCATCCGAGACCGCGTCGACGCGGCCCGCGTCGCGGAATCCGGGTCCGACGTGAATAAGAGCGAGCTCATCCGCTGGCTGCGCGACCACCCGCTCGCAGGCACGGTCCACTCGAACGCTCCTGAAGCCTACGCGCTCGCCATCTGGCGACCCGCGCAGCTCGTCCCGAGCCGTCGCACCGCCGAAGCCCTGCTCGCCCTGCCCGCGTCTCAGTTTCCGTTGACCCTCGTCTGGTTCGACCCGATGGGAACCTCCGCGCTGCAGGACGAGCGCCGCCGCAAGCGCCTCCGCGTCGAGACCACGCACCAATTCTCCGACGGCGCGATCCTCACCGTCCACCTCCGCGACCCCTGATTCGATCGCTCGCCAACTTGAGAAGCCGCGGCGACGATTCGGCGCATATCGACGCGTGCGTCGTGACGGTCGACGCAGGAGCGGCGAGTCTGAGTCGATGATGGTGAGGATTCGGAGCAGAAGTTTCGCGCGTCGCGGGGTCCTTCACGGCGCATCTGGTGAAAGCGTGGTCATCCATCGAAGCCGCGAGCAGGGGCCAAGGTCGCATGGGGGACGCGGGCCGGATGGGCTGACCTGCAGCAAATGCGGAACCTTGAGTTCGATCGCATGGAAAGTCAGAGCTCACAACCGCCGTCGGAGCCGTCGCCGCAGAGCGTTGTGTCGCCGCGGGCCGCGCGCGCGGCATCGGTGCGGCCGCACACCGAGAACGAGATCGGGGTGGCGCTGTACCAGCCGCTGCGGACGGTCGATGTCGTGCTCCGCTCGCTGCCGCTGGCGCCCGGAGACCTGCGCGCTCGCGTTCGAGCGATTCCGAGCCCGCCGCGCGCCGTGAGCCAGAGTTCGCCGCTCGCACGGGCGCCGTGGTCTTCGCGCAGCGCTTGGCAGCGCCCTCAACTTGAACCTGCACTTCCACGCGCTCGTTCTCGACGACGCTTTCGTCTCGCCGAGCGAGCGCCTCGCGCCGAGCTTCCAGCCCGCCGCGCCGCTCACCGATGCCGACGTCGCCGAGCTGGTCGAGCAGCTCGCCCGGCGCATCACGCGCTACCTCGAGCGCCAAGGTCGCCTGCCCCGCGCACACT
>SXKQ01000137.1 GCA_005778045.1 Planctomycetia bacterium | reverse complement strand
GCGCCTTCCTTCAGGAACTCGGGGTTCGACACGACGTCGAACTCTTGCTTCGTGTTAGCGGCGACCGCGGCGGCGACCTTCTTGGAGGTGCCGACGGGGACGGTCGACTTGTCGACGATGACCGTGTAGCCGGTCATGTGCTGGGCGATCGACTTGGCGGCCGAGAGCACGTACTTCAGGTCCGCGGCGCCGTCCTCGCCCGGGGGCGTGCCGACCGCGATGAACACGACCTGCGCCTTGGGGATGGCCTCGACATAGTTGGTGGTGAAGTGCAGGCGACCGTCGTGGACGTTGCGCTTGAGCAGCTCCTCGAGGCCCGGCTCGTAGATCGGGACCTCGCCGGCCTTCAGACGGGCGATCTTGCGCTCGTCCACGTCGACGCAGATGACGTTGTTGCCGCTCTCCGCAAAGCAGGTGCCCGCGACGAGACCGACGTATCCTGTACCGATGACTGCGATGCGCATGACGGGCAAAACGGGTTGGAGGGTTGCGAAGCTCTGGTCGCCCAGAGGGGGAGCGGACTGGGGAGCCCTAGTTGAGCGCTTTGTCGGAGGCCGAGCTGGGGCGAGTGAAGCGAGGCTGCGGGGAACTAGAGAGCGTTCCTACCCACGAACCCAGCTACTAGGGTACAAGGGGTGTCAAGGGGCGATTAGCTCAGCGGTCAGAGCGCCTCCTTTACAAGGAGGATGTCGGGGGTTCGATCCCCTCATCGCCCACCAGACCGGTCCAGAAAGCGGCCTTGGCGGGGTCAGGAACGCGGATCCTGCAGGGTCGGCGTAGTCGACCTCGGCGCGCGGTCGGGCTCGAGTACGAAGGCCCGATGGCCCTGTTCGGTGCGCGCGACGGCCACTAGACCGCGCCGGTCGCCGCGGCCGCGGAAACTGGCGGCCAGAACCTCGGCAGGCTCGGAATGACCGCGCTTGCGGACCTCGACGGGCCCGAAACCGAGCCGCGTCAGGCTCTCGCGCACCTTGCGCGCATCGGCGGGCACGTGGTCGAGGATGCGCCAGCCCTTGGCGAGCGGGGTGGCGACCGGTCCCGACCCGATCAGATACGCGAGGTGCGGGTCCACGGCATGGAGGCCGTGTTCGCGGGCTAGATTTCCCACCAGCCCCGAGCGCACGACCGCGGAATCCGGGTCCATTAGCCAACAGTTCCCGGAAGAAATTTCCGATAGGCGGGCTGCCGCTGGGATGGGGACCCCGACGAGGCGTGTCGCGCTGCCGTCCGGGCCGAGCGCGACCGCCTCCCGCAGCCCCGCCTCCGCGCCTGCACCGACCCCTGTCCACAGGTTCATTTCGCACAGATCCCCGCGATCGCTGACCCACTGCGCCAGCAACCGCGAGGGATCCGCCAGCCCCAGCCCCAGCCCCGCCATGTCGAACGCCGGAGAGACTTTGATGCACGCGCCGCGGAAGCGCCCGGCCAGCGTCAGCAATGCGGAGAGCGGCGGCGACCAGCGCTCTGGATCGAGCTCGCGCGCACCTTCGGCGCGCCGGTCGGGGTCGAGCACTAGGAACAGCGCCGCGTCCGGCCGCAGCGGCGGCGCCAGCGCATCGGCCACGAGCGCCACATGGGGCGACGGGGATCCTGCCAGATTGGCGCGCGCGCAGCGCGCGACCGGCGTGTCCCGGTCGGCCGCGACCACGGTCATTCCCATTTCCGAGACGGCCCGAGCGTCGGCGCCGAGGCCGCTCGTCCCGTCGAACACCGTGCAGCCCGCTGCCACGCGCAGGATTCGCCGCGCCCGCTCCCTCGCCACCGCCTCGCGGGTCGATTGCTCCAGACCCCGCCGGGTGAGCCAGCGCAGCCAGCCCGTGGGGAAGCGCTCGGTCGCCCGGGCGCGCAGAGCCGCGAGCTCCGCCGCTTGCCGCCCGAGCGCCGGCCCCAGCAGCCGACGCAGCGCCTCTGCGCGCCGCAGCGGGTCCGACACCCCGACCTGCTCCGCCAACGCCTTCTCGATCGCAGGGAAGTCCCTATCCTCGGGAATCTCTGCGTGGAGGTACTCCGTTCCGTTTGCCACTATCCCGCCCTTCGCTCTCGTCCGCAGAGCGTAGCGCAAGCTCCCTGCACCGCCTGAGGACTCCCGTGACGCATCTGCTCCTCATCGACGACGAGACCGCGACCCGACTGGTGATGGCGAGCCGCCTGAAGGAGGCTGGCTTCGAGGTCACGTCGGCCGAGAGCGGCGCCCAGGGCATCGCGCTCGCGCGCGAGACGCGCTTCGACATGATCGTGGTCGACGCGGTCTTGAAGAGCGGCATCGGCGGTGTCGAGGTCGTGCGCCGCCTGCGCCAGAATCCGAAGAACTTCGGCGTGCCGATCGTGCTCTCTGGCAAGGGCCCGAGCCGCGAGGAGTTCGTCGCCGGCTACGAGGCGGGCGCGGACGCCTGCCTCGTGAAGTCCGATCTGCCGGTGCTCGAGCACATGCTCAAGGTGTTCCTGCGCAAAAAGGCCGAGCTCGATGAAGTGCTCGGCATCCAGCGCACGCTGGCCGAGCAGAATCGCCGCATGCAGGCCGAGCGCAGCGCCGCGGCGGTCGAGCCCGCGAAGCCGGCCCGCAAGCAGGCGAGCGAGTCCGTGCCCGCCCCGATCGTCGCGCGCCCCGATGGCGTGCTAGTCGTCGACGAGGAAGGCCTCGTGCGCACCGCCGACCGCGGCGCCGCGGACCTGTTCGGCTTCGAGGTCGAGGGCCGGGGTCTCGGCAAGCTCGCCCCGTCGAGCGGCCTCGAGGCCTTCGCGCGCGACGCCAGCGTCGACCCGCGCGACGGCCTGCGCTTCGACCTGCCGGCGCGCAACGGCCGCGCTGCGCGCGCGATCCTCGCCTCGGTCGTGCCGCTGGCGAGCCGTCCCGGGGCCCAGGGCGGAGAGCGCGTCGTGCTGCTCGTCGACCTCGCCCAACGCAAGGTCGGCAACGAGGTCGCTCGCCTCGCGGAATACACCCTGCCGCGCCAGCAGCTGCCCGCGCTGCTGGAGGTCGCTCGCCTCGCGTACGGCATGTCGAGCCTGGTCGGCTCGAGCCCGGCCATGGGCCGCATCCGCAACGAGGTGCGCGAGTTGTGCGACAGCGCCGTGCCGGTGCTGCTCGTCGGGGAGACCGGCTCGGGACGCGAGCACCTCGCCCGCGCGCTGCACTTCTGCGGCGCGAACTCCGGCCACCCGTTCCTGGCGGTCGCCTGCGGCGGCCTGTCACCCGAGAACCTCGAGACCGAGCTGTTCGGCTCGGTCCGCGGCGCCTTCGAGGGCGCGAGCGATCGCCCCGGTGCGCTCCAGCTCGGCAAGGGCACCGTGTTCGTCGAGGATATCGAGCTGCTGCCGCTCCCGCTGCAGCGCAAGCTGCTGCGCGCCCTGCGCGAGGGCGTCGTCACCCGCGCCGGCAGCGAGCGCACCGAGACGACCGAGATGCGCGTGATCGTCTCGACGCGCGTCGATCTCAACCAAGCCGTGGCCGCCGGCAGCTTCTACGTCGAGCTGCTGCGCGCGCTCGCTGCGAGCGTCATGATCGTCCCGCCCCTGCGCGAGCGCCCCGAGGACCTCGAGCCTCTCGTCGCGTACCTCCTGCGCCTCGCGAGCGCGGGCCGCGCCCGTCTCGAGCTCGCCCCTGCGGCTCTCGAGCGTGTGCGCGCGCACCGTTGGCCGGGCAACGTCGCCGAGGTCAAGTCCGCCCTCGAGCGCGCGGCGCGGCGCACGAGCGGCGCGACGATCGAGGTCGAGCACCTGCCGGCCGCCCTGCGAGATGGCGATGCCGCCGCCGCGGATGTGGAGATCACGCCGACGCGTTCCGCGCGTCCTGCGATGCGTCCCGCCGGCATGCCGCCGGTCCTCGCGGCCGCCGCGGCGCAGCTCGTGCCCGCCGCCGCTCCGGCCGGTGCCTTCGGGCAGCGTCCGGGCGAGATCGGCGCGGACGATCCGATCAGCCTCGATCACTACGAGCGCAAGTGCCTCGAGCGCGCGCTCGCCGCGACGGGCAACGACAAGCTCAAGGCCGCCAAGCTGCTCAAGGTCGGCAAGAGCACGCTGTACCGCAAGCTCAAGCGCTACGAGATCCCCTGAGCGGCGACGACGTTCGCCGCGCGCGGAGACCGCCTAGCGGACGCGCGGCGTTGCGACCGCCTCGGAGCTCGCGAACGAGAAGATGGAGTCTCCGCTCGCGCGCGGGTTGCGCAGCACGGCGCGCGCCTCGGCGAGTTCGAGCCGTGGGTCGAGCTGCACGTCGAGGAGCGTGAGCGCGCGCTCGCCGCTCCCCGCGAGCAGCAGCTGCGCGCGCGCCACCGTTTCCCTGCCCAGGTCGGTGCCGCCATCGGGCCGGAGCGTGAGCGTGGTGCCGTCCACCTGGACGAGCTGGATGCGCAGGTCGACGAGCTGCGGGTGCGAGCGATGCCGGGCGAGCACGCGCAGTCGGCCAGCGTCGAGCGCGATCTCGAGCCGCGGCGAGAGCCCGAGATCGCGGCGGCGCATCAGATAGAAGTGGTCTTCAGGGAACACGCCCTCGCGCGAGTTACGATCGAGCACGGGCACCGTGACCAGCTCGTAGTCCGCCATCTGGGCGCGCAGGCCCACGGCGCGCTGCGGCTTGTGCGACTGGTCGTCGAGCGAGGTGACCCAAGCCGCGGCGATCATCTGCGCGGTCGGTGGGGTCGTCCCGAAGCGGATCGTGGGCACGATGTAGTCGGGTCGCTCGGTGAGCGCCCTGCCCACGTCGGCGCGCGGCCGACCTTCCCAAGCGCGCGTCAGCATCTCGCCGACTGGCGGCGTCGTGCGCCCGAGCGGGTCGATCACGTCGCGTCGCGACAGGTAGCCGATCGCGCCGGGCCACGGGGACAGGACCGTCGCGTCGCGCGGCGTGTGGTCGCGCAGGAAGATCCCGATCTCGCGCAGGCGCTCGGTGGTTTGCAGCTCCTCTGCGAGTCCCATGCGTCCGTTGAGCTCGAGGTAGCCAAAGCGCGCTTGGGTCCGCGGCTCCATCCAGCGTCGGTGCAGTCCCTCGACGCCGACGCCCTCCGCGTCCGACGGGAACTTGCTCGCCAGCGCTGCGCCACCGATCCCGAGCGCGAACAGGACCCACGTCACCTGCGGCCACCCGCGTCGGCGCGAGTCGAGTGCCGTCTGCATCGCCTCCTGGACCGCGATCAGCAGCACGGCGAGGATCGGCGTCATGGCCTCGAAGAACGGCAGCGAGCCGCCGCCACCGAGCGCCACCATCGCGGCCCAGCTCAAGGTCAGCACGCAGGCGCGTACGCCCAGTCCAGAGAGAGCCCCGCGCACGAGATACCACAGCGGGAATGCGAACAGGAACGCGTTGCCCGACGCGAGCGTGAAATCGAGCAAGTAGTCGAGTCCCTCGCGGAAGGCGCGCGGTCGCAGCGCGAGCACCATCTCGTCCCAAGCCGAGAGGTAGCGACCCGTGGCGGAGTGCCGCAGCAGCGCCATGCCGAGCCCGATTGCGAGCGGCGCGGCGAAGGCAAGCCACATCGTCGGGCGGGATTCACGCCCGCGGGCACGCGTGCGCCGCCCGACCTCGACCGCGAGCAGCAGCAGCGCGAACACGAGCCCCTGCGGGCGCGTCAGCGCGGCGAGTATGAGGCCCACGGCCATCGTGCGCGGGCGCCCGCGCTCGTAGGCGAGCAACGCGACGAGGATCCACAGCGCGAGCAGCGAGGTTTCCAGTCCACTGAGCGCCGCCGACGCGACTCCTCCGGAGACGACGAAGAGCAGCGGAGCGATCACACCCGCGAGGCGCTCGGCGCTGAAGCGCGAGAGCACGAGCACGCAGGCCAGCGCGGCGGCGAAGCCGACGGCCTGGCACAGCTCGTTCACGGGCATGTAGAGGCGCTCGCCGATCGCGGCCACGCCGACCCACAGCACCGACGGGTAGCTGTCGAGCCCGAAGCTGCCCGACTGCCACGCGAACTCGCCGCCCTGCACGAAGTTGCGCGCTACGCGGAAGGCCACGTAGGCCATGTCGAAGGGCGGCGCGATCTCGTTGAACGCGTTCTTGTGGATCGCGAGCGCGTGGCCGAGGAGGATCGCCAGCGCGACGAACAGCGCCGTGGTGCGGTTCACGTGCTCACCTTGCGCGTGCGCGCGGTGGGGCCGAAGTTGTTGGGCTCCGTCACGGCCAGTGCGGCGGCGACGAGCGCTTCGATGTCGACGCGCGCCTCGATCTCCCCGCAGGTGGCGATGCTCCCGCGCAGCACCGGATGGCGCGGCAGGAACAGCAGGCAGCAGTCGGCCTCCTGCACGCTCGACAGCGCGTAGGTGTCGATGCGCTCGGCGAGCGCGATCGTCCCCTGCATGTCGAAGGTCACCAGCGGTCGCAGCACGTGCAGGCCGGCGACGTGCTCGAGGCAGGCGAGATTCTCGAGCTTCTGGCTCGCGACTTGGCCGACCGACTCGCCCGTGACGAGGGTGCTCGCGCGCTCCAGCACGGCGATGTGCGTGGCGATGCGGGGCATCATGCGGCGGTAGAGCACGGAGCGGCATGCCTCGGCGCCCGCGTCGCGCAGCGCGTCCTGCACAGGCGCGAACGGCACGACGTACAGGCGAGCGCTGCGCTGCCAGCGCCCGAGCACATGCACGAGGTCCATCGCCTTGCTCACCACGCTCTGCCCGGTGCACGGCGGCGAGCGGAACGCGACGACGACCAGCTCGCAGCCGCGCTTCATCACCATCCAAGCCGCGACCGGCGAGTCGATCCTGCTCGACACGAGGCACAGGGCGCGGCCGAGCGTCCCGACCGGCAGACTGCCAAGGCCCGGCTCGCGGCGCACATTGCGCGCGCGCGCATTCTCGAAGTCGAGCCGGTTCCTGCACTTGAGCGTGAGCTCGCCGCAGTGCACGAGCACGGCTTCGAGAGCCTGCGAAATGCTCTGGAGCTTCACGACACGGCGCGCTTGAGCTCGCACGAGACGTCGAGCAACGCCTGCGCCGCTCGCTCGACGTCCTCGATCGTCATGGTTGGCCCGCGGGACAGCTGCAGCATGCGCCGGATCGAGTCGTCGTCGAGCCCGATGGCTCGCAGGCCCAGACTGAGCTCGCGCGTGCGACTGGCACGCAGCACCGGCGGAGACGAACACGCCGCGCTGCGGGAAGTGGTGCATGCGGATTTCGGCGGGCGCCCCCGGAATCGCGAGCGCGGGGACGCCCGGTTGTTGCGCGATCGCGCTCTCGATCATGCGCAGTCCGGAGAGGTCCGCGAGCCGTTCGAGGAAGCCTGCGCGCAGCTCGCACAGGCGCGGGAGCAACGGCATCCGCTGTCCCTCGGCGAGACGCGCGGCGACACCGAACCCGACGATTGCCGCGACGTTTTCCGTGCCCAGTCGCAGGCCATGTTCTTGGCTGCCGCCGTGGAGCACCGGCGTGCAGCTCACGCCCGGTGCGAGCAACAGTGCGCACGCATTCTTGGGGCCGCCGAGCTTGTGTGCGCTCAGGAACAGCGCGTCGACGTCGAGTTCGGCGAGCGCGCTGTCGAGCTTGTCGAAGGCCTGCACGGCATCGACCGCGATGCGCCCGGCCGGGGCACGCGAGGGCGCGAGCTTCACCATGCGGGCGGTCGGCGTCACCATGCCGGTCTCGTTGTTCAAGGGCATGTGCGTGACGAGCGCCGTGTCGGCGCGCACGCGCGCGGCGATGCCCGCGCGATCGACCTCGCACGTGGCGTCCAGCAAAACGCGCTCGAAATCGAAGTCTTCGCGCGCGCGCTCCGCGGCGCAGGCGCGGAGGCAGCTGCGCTCGGTCGCACCGACGAGCACGTGCCGTCCGCGCGTTCGCGCTGCGCGCGCCAGCCCGAGCACGGCGAGGTTGGCGGCTTCCGTGCCGCCGCTGGTGAACGTGACTTGTCGCGGCTCGACGAAAAGCGCCTGCACGACCTCGTCCCGCGCCCTCCCGATGGCCTCAGCGGTGGGCATGCCGAGCGGATGGCGCGCGCTCCGGTGGCCGCAGTCTCGCTCGAGAAACGGTAGCAGCGCCGCGCTCGCCGCGCTTCGAAGCGGCGACGTTGCGGCGTAGTTGAGGTACACGGGCTGCATCGAGGACTAGCCTACCAGCCGGCACCGCGAGTCCCTGCGGTGCCAAAGGCCCAGACGCGCGCGCGCGAACCGCTCCATGTCCGGCGGCTCGGCCCTCAGCGCTTGCGGATCGCCAGCGGTCCGACCTCGATCGCGCTGACACGGCCGGACTCGATTTCGAACTCGGAGCGCGACTCTGCCTCGCCGGCGCGCACGACGAGCGCATAGGCGCCGGGCGGCAGGTCGAGGAAGCGCAGTCGCCCCTCGGCGTCGCTCGCCTGCGGCGGCCAGACGCGCGCGGGCTCGTCCCTGGGAGTGAGCAGCCCAAGTGCGCCCTCGAGCGGCAGACCGGAGGTGCCGCTGACCCGCACGTCCAGCGCGCCGACCGCGAGCACGACGACGAGCCCGCCGCTGTCCTTTTCGTGCTGTAGACGCGCGTAGGAGGGATGGGCGAGGTCGGGCCAGTCGCTCCCCGCGGCCCAGGTCGGCACCACCCGCAGCGCATAGGAGCCGAGCGCGAGATCCTCGAGCGCGATCAGACCGCGCGCATCGGCCGGTAGGCGACGCTCGACTGTGGTGCCCACGCGCATGGGCGGATCCAGCGGCGCGAACACGAGCTCGTAGCCAGCCACGCTTTGCCAGTTGCCGCGCAGCGGATGGGCGAGGCGGCCCACCAGCGGCGCGACCTCGAGGGCCGGCAGTGGTTGCGGCGGCGGCGCGATCGGCGGCAGCACGAACTCGACTTCGCCCGGGCGCGCCTTCACGCGCGCCGGCGCGCGACCCCACGCGAGCAGGATCACGTCGAGCTCGCCCTCGACGAGACCTTCGAGCGCGACACGGCCCTCGGCATCGGTCTCGGTCCAGTGGGGGACGGAAGCGCAGCGCAGGTACACGGACACGGCGGCGAGCCCCTTGCCATCGGGGTCGAGCACGCGACCCGCGAGGCGCACGTCGCCGAGCGGGGCGACCAGCTCGGGCAGATCCGGCGGCCGCGAGGGTGTGAACGACGGCAGGGTCTGGCGCGCCCGCGCCACGCGCGCGGCGAGGAAGCCGCACAGCGACGCGGCGAGTACCGCGAGCGACAGGAAGATCGTCAGTCGTCTCACGCGCGGTGCAATCTAGCAGTCCCCGCGCTCGCGCGCTCCTCGCGGGTCGCGCTGCCTGCGCTCACTTGCGATAGGTCTTCAGCACCCACGCTCCGAAGGCCTTGTCGAGCTCGGCGGGCGTCTGGTTCCAGATTTTTTGGAACGCGCGCTCCTGCTGCGCGAGCAGCTTGGCCGGACGCTCCGGCCCGTAGTCGTTCACCGGCTCGGCTAGCTCGAACAAGAGCGTCCGGGCCGTGTCTGCCCGTGCCGTGAGCATCCAGTCGACCGCGGCCCACGCGATCATGTGCTCGCGCGGCTGGATGTCCTCGTAGCCCTTCCAGCCCATCATCTTCGCCCAGCTCGTGCAGGCCTCGTTCTTGACGAGCCCGTACACGCGCGGCTCCCAGATGTGCAGCTTTTCAGCCTCGAGGTCGCCGGTGCCGCCGGCGTTCCACTGGTTCCAGCGCGTATCGATCTTGCGCGCGAACCAGTGCGCGAGCCCGTAGCGCAGCCAGTTGGGCGGTGCCTGACGCGAGTCGCGGTAGCCGTCGAGCAGGTTCTGCGCGAGTGCGCCGATGAGCGCCGTGTGCAGGCACACGTCGAACTCGCGGCCGTTCTGGCGAAAGGCCTCGAAGTTGATGCCGAGGAAGTAGCCGTCGGGCCACTGGGCCCGGTAGCTGTACTCGAGCTCGACCTGAAAGTGCGACTTCAGGTAGCGCGACATGGCGCTCGTGCTCTCGGTCACGAGCACGGTGTACTTGTTTTTTTGCCCGAGGTACGGGCCCTGTCCCATGGACCGCCCCTCCTTGGCCTTCGCTTCGAGGGAGAGGAAGTCCTCCTCCTTGAGCCCGAAGGCGCGCGTGAAGTCGGCGTAGAGCCGCTCGCAGCGCTGCGCGTACAGGTGCGCGCGCAGCCACGGGTCGAGCTTCGTCGGCGCCTTGAAGCCACGCAGGCGCTTCTTCAGCGCCGCGAACTCCGCTTCGAGCAGCTCCTTCTCGATCGCGTCGCCCTTGGGCTTGTAGCTCTCAAGCGTCGACGCGATGCGGAAGTGCGCGGTCTCGAGGAAGATCACCGGCACGCCGCCGAGCGTCTCGCGCACGCCGTCGCTGGTGTGCGTCTCGGTCCACGGCATCGAGCCCGTGCGCACGATGCCGAGCCGTTCGAGCGCGGCCGGATCGCCCTTGGTGTAGGGATCGACCTCTTCGAACTCCTCGAGCGAGGTGTCCTGCGCACGCGCCGGCGTCGATGCCAGCACGAGCGCGAGGAACGTGAGCAAGGCGGCCCACGACGTGCGTCGGCCGCCCTGCGTGCGATCCTTCATAATTGACCAGACTAGCGCGTGCCGCGCGTCCGGGTCACTTGCCCGCCGGTGTCGCCGGCTCGGCCTTGCCCGCCTCGACCTTGGGCTGCGGCTTGCGCAGCTTGAGCTCGGCGGTGGCCTGATCGAGCGAGCGGAAGACCTCATCGCGCTGCTTGCGGGCGCTATCGAGCTCGTCCTTCGCCTTCTTGAGCTTCTTCGAGTCGGGTCCCTCGCTTTCGAGCAGCGCGTCGATGCGCTTCTCGGCCGCGAGCAGCTGCTCGTCGGCGCGATCGAACTCGTCGATCAGCTTCTGCATCTTCTTGACCGTCGAATCGGGCTCCCGCTGGTAGGAACCGCGCAGCACCTCGGTCATCGCGTCCCACAGCTCGACCCGCGAGCGCTCGCTCTCGAGCGCCTTGCGCAGGCTGCCATCGACGGTGCCGAGGTACATATGCTCGGGGTCCTTGTCGTCGAACAGGTTGTGGAAGGGGTGATCCTTCTCCAGCACGTCGACGGGCAGCTTGACGCAGTGGAACCAGCGCGAGAGCAGGAAGGTGCGCTCGTTGTCGACCTTGCCGCGGCTGAGCAGCGCGTCGTCCGTGCCGTTGCACGTCTTGCACTCGCGCAGCACGAGCAGCGGGCGCGGGTCCTTCCCGGCGATGTAGGCGAGAGCCTCCTCGCGGCTCAGGGCTCGCCGCGCGCTCGCGGCCTTGGAGCGGCCGTCGTCCTGCACCTCGGGCGCCCTGTAGGTCGGGTAGTCCCAAGTCAGCTTGAGGACGCTCTTCGCGGTCGGACCGCGCAGCACCTCAGGCAGGCTGGCTCCACCCGAGGCGGGACCGGCGCCACTGGGAGGCGGGGGACCGGCCGGAGGCTGAAAGGACGGGGGCGAACTCGCCCCACCGCGGCCCGTTCATCACCCCGGCAGGGCGCTGGCCGGGACCCCGACTGAGGCCACGAACGTCATGGCGAGGGCCAGACGACGGAAGCGTTGGAAGTCCATGCGGTATCCCTTATCCGGAGATGGCGCGAGCGAAACTTTCACGACAGACCACAGGAGACACTAGCGCGAAGGCCCGCGGACGATACCAGCGATTTCAGGTTTATTGGGCGCCGCCGGAGACGGCTTGGGCGAGCGCCGAGAGGGCCGCCGGCGGGCTTGGCCCGCTCACGGCGCGCCCGTGCGCCTGGGGTGACGATTTTCGGCCCCGGCGGGCTGTTGCGGGGCAGATTGTGAGCGAGAAAAGACGTATCTATACTGTTGGCCCCTTTGGATGATCGGGAAAGCCCGCTCTGCCCAGCCCATGCTCGTCCGCCTCCGCAAGAACCTGCCCGAGCCCGAACTCGCTGCCGTGCTGGCGCTGGCCCGCGAGCTGGGCTACGACGTCCGAATCCTCGAGCCCCGGCGAGACCTGCTCGATCTCACCGGCCGCGGGGGGCCCGACCACCGTTCCCGGTTCGAGGACTTGGTGGGGGTCGACGCCATTCTCGACGCCGGGGACGCCCGCGAGCTGTTCCAGCGTGGCCCCGGGCAGTCTGACACCCTCGTGAGGGTCGGGGACGGTCGATTCGGGGCCGGGCACACCACCGTGATCGCCGGCCCCTGCGCGGTCGAGAACGGGGCGCGCCTGCTGGAGATCGCGCGCGGCGTGCGCGCCCGCGGCGCGACCGTGCTGCGCGGCGGCGCCTACAAGCCGCGCACCTCGCCCTACTCGTTCCAAGGCGCGCGGGAGCGCGGGCTCGAGATGCTCGCCCGCGTCAAGCTAGAGACGGGCCTCGCGATCGTCACCGAGGTACTCGACACCCGCGACGTTCAAGCCGTGGCCGAGGTCGCCGACCTGATCCAGATCGGCTCGCGCAACATGGCGAACTCGGCGCTCCTCGCGGAGGTCGGCCGCCTGCGCAAGCCGGTGCTGCTGAAGCGCGGTTTCTCGGCCACTCTGCGCGAGTTCTGCCTCGCGGCAGAGTACGTGCTCGCCGGCGGCAACCCGCACGTGATCCTGTGCGAGCGCGGCATCCGCGGCTTCGATCCCTCGACGCGCAACGTGCTCGACGTCGGCGCGGTGGCGGCGCTCAAGCGCATGACGCACCTGCCGGTGATCGTCGACCCGTCCCACGCAGCCGGTCGCGCGGACATTGTGCGCGCCCTCGCGCGCGCGGGCCTCGCGGCGGGCGCCGACGGCATCATGGTCGACGTGCACACCGCACCTAGCGAGGCGCACTGCGATGGCCATCAGGCCATTTCTCTCGACGAATTCGCACGCATCGCGGCCGATGCGCAGGCCCTCGCGAACCTCGACGGCAAGCGCCTCTCGACCTTGGTAGAGATCGTCCGATGACGCGCAAGCCGTTCCTCGCCGGCAACTGGAAGATGAATTTGGACCGCAAGGGCGCGCTGGATCTGGCGCGTTCCCTGCGCGACGCGCTCTCCGCCAGCGTGCTCGCCGAGCGCGACGTCGCGGTGTTCCCGCCCTTCGTCTACTTGGACGAGGTCGTGCGCGCGCTCGCGGGGTCCGGCATCAAGGTCGGCGCCCAGAACCTGTGTGACGAGAAGAACGGCGCCTTCACCGGCGAGGTCTCGGCCGAGATGCTCGTCGACATCGGCGCCACCTGCGTGCTCGTCGGCCACAGCGAGCGCCGCCACCTCTACGGCGAGGGCGACGAGCTCTGCAACCGCAAGCTCCAGCGCGCCCTCTCGGCCGGCCTGTCGGCGGTGCTGTGCGTGGGGGAGAAACTCGACGAGCGCGACTCGAACCGCACCGACGAGGTCATCGGCCGCCAGCTCACCGCCGGCCTCAAGGGCCTCTCCGGCGACCAGCTCGGCCGGGTCACCGTGGCCTACGAGCCCGTCTGGGCCATCGGCACGGGCCGCAACGCCACCCCCGAGCAGGCTGGCGCCGCCCACACCCACCTTCGCGGGGTGCTCGGCGGCCTGTACGATGCGCGACTGGCCCAAACCGTGCGCATCCAGTACGGCGGCAGCGTCAAGCCCGATAACATCTCGACCCTGATGGCCGCGCCGGACGTCGACGGCGCGCTCGTCGGGGGAGCTTCCCTCAAGGTCGATTCCTTCCTCGGAATCGTCCGCTTTCACTAGAGTCCCACCGCTCGCTCTCCCCGCAGGCGCACGCCACTCGTTCCTTTCCGTCCATGTCGATCCTCACCGTCCTCTGCTACATCCTCTTCGTCCTCGCGGCGATCGTGTTGATCGTCGTCGTCCTCCTGCAGGAAGGTCGCGGCGGCGGCTTCGGTGAGGCGCTCGGCGTCCACGGTCGCGAGACCTTCGGACCCGGCTCCAAGGGCATCAACACCTTCACGACTTGGACCGCGGCCGTTTTCCTCGGCGCCGCGCTCGTGATCCACGTCATGAACAAGACGCCGCAGTCGGCGATCGACTCGATCCCGAGCCCGAGTCTCGCGCCGGCTCCCGCCGACGCGGGCGCTCCGGCCCCGGCCGATTCCCAGACTCCGCCGTCGAACCAGTAGCGCCATGAATCAGGAACAAGTCCTCGACCTGTTCCGGCGCACCAATGCGATGCTGGAAGGCCACTTCCTGCTCTCGTCAGGTCGCCACTCCAACCGCTACTTCCAGTGCGCGCTGCTGCTCGCGGACCCGCGCAAGGCAGAGCAACTTGCGCAGGCCGTCGGGGCCAAGCTCGACGTGACCGCAGACATCGTGATCGGGCCCGCCATGGGCGCCGTGACGTGGGCCCACGAGGTCGCGCGCGCGCTCGGTCTCAACTCGTTCTTCACCGAGCGTGTCAACGAGAAGTTCGCGCTGCGGCGCGGCTTCCACCTCGAGCCCGGCCAGCGCGTGCTCGTGGTCGAGGACGTGCTCACGACTGGTGGCAGCTGCCGCGAGGTGTTCGAAGTCTTGCGCAGCTATGGGGCGGTCCCCGTCGGCGTCGCGTCGATCGTCAACCGCTCCGGCAGCGCGAACCCGTTCGATCAGGACGGACTGCCCTTCACTTGCTTGGCGCAGGTCGATGTGCAGTCGTGGCTGCCCGAGCAGTGCCCGCTGTGCGCGGCCGGGACCCATGGGCCCGCGATCAAGCCCGGCAGCCGCCCCGGTGCGGTGAAGGCGAGCTAGCCCCCCGATGCGCTCGATGACCGGCTTCGGCTCCGCCAGTCGGAGCGAGAGGGGGCTGGCGCTGCGCGCGGAAGTGCGCGCGGTGAACCACAAGTTCCTGCAGCTCAAGCTGCGGCTTCCCGACGAGCTCGGCGCCCTCGAGCCCGAGGTCGAGGCGCGCGTGCGCGAGCGGCTCGAGCGCGGCGCTGTCAACCTGAACGTGTCGCTGGACTCTGGCGTGGCGCTCGCGCCGATCGAGCTCGACCTCGCGCTCGCGAGCCGCTATCGGGAGCTGCTCGAGAAACTCAACGGCGAGTTGCGCCTCGGCGCCAAGCTCGGCATCGACGACATCGCGCGCCTGCCCGGCGTGTTCCACAGCGCGCCCGACTCGGCGGCCATCGCGGCGGCGCGGCAGGTGCTGTTCGCGGCCGTCGACGCGGCGCTCGACGCGCTCGGCGAGATGCGCGAGCGCGAAGGTGCGGCCTTGGCGCGCGATCTCGCGCAGCGCGGCGCACTGATCTCTGGAATCGTCGAGCGCATTCGTGCGCGCATGCCGCTCGTCGTGCGCACGCATCAGGAGAACTTGCACAAGCGCGTGGCGGAGCTGCTCGGCCCCGGCTCGACGCTCGCGCCCGCCGACCTCGCGCGCGAGATCGCGCTGATCGCCGATCGGCTCGACGTGACCGAGGAACTCACGCGGCTCGCGAGCCACCTCGGCCAGCTGCAGGCCCTGTGCGCGAAGCGCGCGCCCGTCGGTCGCCAGCTCGATTTCCTCGTGCAGGAGTTCCTGCGCGAAGCCAACACGATCGGCTCCAAGTGCAACGACGCCGAGGTCGCCCACGCGGTGGTCGAGCTCAAGACCGAGATCGAGCGCCTGCGCGAGCAGGTGCAGAACGTAGAGTAGCCCGTGACGAGCCGCGAGCCGCTTCCCCGCAAGGGCCAGATGGTGGTGATGAGCGGCCCGTCGGGCGCCGGCAAGAGCACGCTCTGCCGCCGCTTGCTCGAGGATGCGCGCATGCGCTTCTCGATCTCCGCCACGACGCGCCCGATGCGCAAGGGCGAGGTCGACGGCCGCGACTACCACTTCATCAATCCCGAGCAGTTCCGCCAGCTGATCCGCGAAGGCGCGTTCATCGAGCACGCCGAGGTGCACGGCAACCTCTACGGCACCCTGCGCCGCCCGATGGAGGAGGCGCTCGCCCGCGGCGAGGTGTTCCTGCTCGAGATCGACGTGCAGGGCGCCAACCAGCTCAAGGCGCTCGGCGAGCCGGGCCTGTACGTGTTCGTGGCCCCGCCGGATTTCGAGACCCTGCGTCGGCGCCTCGTCGGGCGCGGGACCGACGCGCCGGAGGTGGTCGAGCGGCGCCTCAAGAAGGCCGAGGACGAATACCGCGAGCGCGTGAAGTACGATCATGTCGTCATCAACGACGACCTCGAGAGCGCGCTGCGCCAGATCCGCTCGCTGGTCGGACTCGAGTAGCCCGCCGTCCCCGTTCCCCGCGCCAAGGAAAGCCCCGCGACCATGGCCCGTATCCTGCTCTGCGCCGGCGCCTCGGTGGCCGTCTACAAGGCCTGCGACCTCGCCAGCAAGCTGGCTCAGGCCAGTCACGAGGTGCGCTGCGTGCTCACCCCCCGGGCGGCGATGCTGGTGAACCCCCAGCTGTTCGAGGCCGTCACGGGCCAGCCCGCGTCGGTCGACGAGTACGGGCCCCAGCGGCGGGGGGCGATGGACCACATCGCGCTGGCGAGTTGGGCCGAGCTTGTGCTGGTCGCGCCGGCGAGCGCCGGATTGCTGTCGCGCCTCGCGCTGGGCCTCGCCGACGACCTCGCCAGCACCGTCGCGCTGGCCCTGCCGGCCGGACGCCCGCGGCTCATCGCCCCGGCCATGAATCCCCGCATGCTCGCCTCGCCGCCCATCGTGCGGAACCTCGCCACCCTGCGCGGCGACGGCTGGCAGGTGCTAGAGCCGGGCACGGGCCACATGGCCTGTGGTGACGAGGGCAAGGGGCGCCTCCCGGAGCTCGCCGAGCTGGTGCGCGCCGTCGAGGCCGCCCTCGCGCGCCAATGAGCCCGCGGGCGCCGCTGCGGGTGCTGGTGAGCGCCGGCCCGACCCGGGAGTGGGTCGACCCGGTGCGCTTCCTGTCGAATGCGTCGAGCGGGAAGATGGGCTTCGAGATCGCGGCCGAGGCAGCGCGCCGTGGCTGCGCGGTGACGCTGGTCGCCGGTCCGGTGGCCTTGGAGACGCCCGCCGGCGTGCGGCGCATCGACGTCGAGAGCGCGCGGGAAATGCTAGCGGTCCTGCGGCGCGAGTTCCGGAGCGCTGACGCGCTCTTCATGGCGGCCGCGGTGGCAGACTGGCGTCCGGCGCGGCGGCTCGGCGGCAAGTGGCGGGCCAAGGACGGCGGGGCCGCGGGCGCGACGCTCGCGCTCGTGCGCAACCCCGACGTGGTGGCGACGCTCGCGCGGCGCAAGGGCGCTCGATCCGTGGTCGCCTTCGCCCTCGAGACCGGCTCTGGACTGCGCCGGGCGCGCGGAAAACTTGTCCGCAAGAACGCCGACTTCATCGTGCTGAACGACGCTTCGGTCTTGAATAGCGAGCGCGCGACCGTGACCATCCTCGGGCAGGACGGGACCGTGCAGCGCGTCGAGCGCCGCACGAAGCGCGCCGTGGCCGTGAAGCTGGTCGACCTCGTCGACCCGCGGCGCGAGCGACGCGCCTAGGAACGCGCAATTTCATGCGCGCGCCCCCGTCCGCGTGTCCGTTGCGAGGGGTGTGCGGGTGGCGCGGAAAGATCCGGCGAAGTCGAAGCAAGCGAAGGGGCTGTTCGCGCGCGCGAGTGCGTGGGCCAGTGGTCTGTTCGGTTCGGATGCCAGCGAGGCGAGCGAGCCCGAAGAGAGCGCGAAGAAGCGCAAGGGCAAGGACGAGCGCGAGCTCACTCCCGCCGAGGAGCGCAAGACCGCCGCGCACATTCAGGAGGTCAAGGGACTGCTCCTGATCGCGCTGTCCCTGTGGCTCGGCATCTCGATGCTGAGCTTCTACGCGCCGCCGAGCGATCCGCTCGCGAAGGGTCACAACTGGGGCGGACTCGTCGGCTACTACTACGCCAAGGGCGCATTCGCGGCCGCTGGCAACGCAGGAGCGTTCCTGTGCGTGCTCGGTTGCGCGTGGGGCGCGGTGCTCGTCGCGCGCAAGGAAGTGAAGCTCGCCGCACTGCGTCTCGTCGCCGGCCTGTGCTTCGTGCTCGCCTTCGCGTGCATCATTCAGCTCGTGGTCGACCCGGATGGCCAGATGGAGCCGACGGCGCGCTCGCCCTATGGCTCCGGTGGCTGGCTCGCATTCCGCCTGACGCCGGTGCTCGTCGAGAAGTTCGGCTACGGCGGCCTGTGGATCCTGCTGCCGGTGCTCTCCGCGGTGTCGTTCATGCTCGCCACCGAGATGGCGTTCTATCCCGCGCTCGCGGCCTTCGGCGAGTGGGCACGCAAGCGGCGCGAGGAGCGCGGCGAGTCGCTTGTCCGCTCGGTCTCGCTGTGGATGGGACGACTCGTGCTCGGCCTGTGGGACTTCGTGCGCGGCAACGACATCGGTGCCACGGCGGACTCGCTCGTCGCGGCGGAGAGCGGTGCCAGCGCGACGACGGCCGCGGCCACGACCGAGGCGACGGCGGCGAAGCCCGCGCGTTCGCGACGTCAGCACCCGCTCGACGAGGACAACGTGGTCGACGAAGACGACGATGTCGGTGTGCTCGTGCTCACGCCGACGGCGCCTCCGGCCGCGACGGGGGCTGCCACCAGCTCCGAGGAGCGCCTCGGCGACAGCGAGGACGGCGACGTCGGCACGGCCGGACCGCAGGAGGAGTTCATTCTGCCGCCGCCGGACGAGGAGCCGGTCGGGGCGCTGCCCTCGGTCGACGAGGCCGAGCTCGCCGAGAAGCGCCGCCGCTTCGCGGAGAAGCTCGCCGAGCGCTCCAAGCCGAAGGTGGTGGAGAAGCAGCCGACTCTGGACTTCGAGCTGCCGACCCATGGCGCCGACAACTGGACCTATCCGCCGCTCTCGCTGCTGATCCCCTCCGAGGCGCAGAGTGCGGCGAGCAGGGATGGGCTCGAGGCGCAAGCCCGCGCGCTCGAGGCCGTGCTGCGCTCGTACAAGGTCGACGCGGCGGTCGTCGAGGCCAAGGTCGGTCCGACCGTCGTGCTGTTCGAGCTCGAGGTCGCGTCGGGCACGCGCCTCAACAAGATCACCGGCCTGCAGCAGGAAATCGCCGGCGCGCTCAAGGCCACCTCGGTGCGCGTGATCGCGCCGATCCCCGGCAAGTCCGTGGTCGGCGTCGAGGTGCCGAGCCCGGCGCGCCGCACGGTGCGCATCTCCGAGATCGTTCGCCAGGAGGCCTACGACAGCAAGAACTACGGACTGCCGCTGTTCCTCGGCGTCGATACCGAAGGTGCGCCCGTGGTCGAGGACCTCGCGCGCATGCCGCACCTGCTCGTCGCCGGTACGACCGGCTCCGGCAAGTCGGTGTGCATCAACACGATCCTCGCGAGCTTCCTGCTCACGCGCTCGCCGCAGGAAGTGAAGCTCATCCTGATCGACCCCAAGCAGGTCGAGCTCGATATGTTCTCGCGCATCCCGCACCTCATGGGTCCGACGGTGACGGACATGAAGCGCGCGACGATGGTCCTGAACTGGATCGTCGAGAAGATGGAGTCGCGCTACGAGCTCTTCAAGCACGCCAAGGTCAAGAACATCAAGGGCTACAACTCGCTCAGCGAAGCCGAGCTGCGCGAGCGCATGGGCGAGCACTTCAACGAGGAGCGCACGCCGCGCAAGTCGCACTACATCGTCGTGGTGATCGACGAGTTCGCCGACCTGATGATGATCGCCAAGAAGGAGGCCGAGCAGGCGGTCATGCGCCTCGCGCAGAAGTCGCGCGCCGTCGGCATCCACCTCATCCTCGCCACCCAGCGCCCGTCGACGGACGTGATCACGGGCGTGATGAAGGCCAACCTGCCCTGCCGCGTCGCCTTCAAGGTCACCAACGGCGTCGACAGCCGCGTGATCGTCGACACGCAGGGCGCGGAAAAGCTGCTCGGCAACGGCGACATGCTCTACCCGCCGCCGGGCGCCTCGGGCGTCAAGCGCGTGCAGGGCGTGTATGTCGACGACAGCGAGCTCGAGAAGATCGTCTCCTTCGTGACCGAGGGCTCGGTACAGACCTTCTCGCAGGAGCTCGTGCAGGTCACCACGGGCGAGCGCAACAATCTCGCCGAGGTGATGGCGGCCGGCGACGACGAGGACGACGGCGACGGTGCGCGCGGCGGCGGCATCGAGGACGCGCTCAACGACCCCGAGTGGGACAAGGCCGTGCGCGTGGTGCTCAAGACCAAGCGCGGCTCCGCGAGCCTGCTCCAGCGCGCGCTCGGCGTCGGCTACACGCGCGCCTCGCGCCTGCTCGACATGATGTCCGAGGCCGGCATCGTCAGCGACCACAAGGGCAGCAAGGCACGCGAAGTGATGATGACCCTCGAGCAGTGGGAAGAGCTGCACGGCAAGGATCCCCACGACCTCGGGGACCCGGCCGAGAGCAGCTAGCTCCCGCTTGAACACGGGACGGAACTTGGCGAGGCTCGCTCGCTCGCCGTGCTCCCCCTCCACACCTTTGGAACGGCAGTCTGGACTCAAGAAGAAGTGCGATGAGTGACACCAAGAATGGACGCAGCGTCGCGCGCGACGCACTCGGCATCCTCGGCATCGTGATCGGCGTGTTCAGCGCCGTCTCGATCGTGATGGCCTACCTCAAGCCCGCCTACGACGCCGCGGGCGAGCCGGTGGGCTTCTACATGAGCATCGCCGGCTTGCTAGGCCCGATCGCCGGCGTGTTCGTCGCGCTCGGCATCGCTTTCGTCGGCGTGCGCCTGTGGCTCGCGGGCCTCGATGGCTCGATCCCGCGTCACCTCGTCGGACTCGCGATCACGACCTTCATGCTCGCGATCCTCGTCGGTACGCTCGACGAGTCGCTCGCCGGGGCCTTCGGTGGCGCGATCGGCTCGGCGGTGCGCGTGCGCTTCACCGAGTGGGTCGCGGTGCCGACCGGCCTCGCGCTGGTGCTCCTGCCCGCGTGGTTCGCGTGGCTGCGCCCGGCCGAGCGTCACTCCCGGCGTGAAAATCCGGGAACTCTTGACTCCGCCCTGACCCAATCTGCGGACTCCGGCGGGGTGACGGCCTCCGAGGCCGAGGCCCTGCTCCCCAAGACCATCGCGGCGCCTCCGGCGTCGTCCACCCCATATCCGACTGACGTTCGCCGTGCCGGTGGCATTCCGGCTGGTGCGCGCCCCCTGGAGACTTCCCATGGCCGAGTCCACACGAGTTCGCATGACGTGGTCCACGTGCAGCCAGCCGGTCTCGGTGCAAGCGCCGAAGCCGCAGGCGCCTCTCGACCTGTGGCTGGGGCTCGGCCCGCGTCGAACGCCGACGCCGAAGCTGCCGCCGGCGGTCCCTTTGCTGCGGTCCTCGGCGGCCATGCGGCCGCCCTGCGAGCCGACGCACAGCCGCTGAGCGCGGACGAGCCCGAGAAGGCCCCCGCTTTCACTCCTGAGATCCCGATGGGCGTGGCCCTCGCGCGGCCGATCTCGGGAGCGCTCGCGGCTCCTAGCTGGGAACAGCCGGACATGTTCGAGGAGCCGGTCGACGCCTACGGCACCCCGATGTCGCTGGTCGAGTCGCTGCGCAAGGGTGCGGCCTCCGGAACCGGGGAGCTCGACGAGGCTCTGGATTCCGAGGAACTCGTCGAGGCGCCCATGGGTGAACTCGACCTCGCAGGCGCCGATCTCGAGGATGACGCCGACGTCGAGAGCGTGCAGCCGCTCGGCGTGAACGTGCTCGCCCCGGCGAGCGCCTCCGCGGCCGACGAGGCCTTGGCGCCGTTCGTGAGCGCGCCCGCCGCTGC
>SXKQ01000016.1 GCA_005778045.1 Planctomycetia bacterium | reverse complement strand
TGACGGAGGAGGATCTAGTCACCGCCGAGGCTGCGCTGCGCGCGCTCAATCCCAAGGCCCACGTCGTTCGAGCCCAGCGCGGGCGGGTATCGCTCGCGGAGGTGCTCGACACCGGACGCTTCGACATGGATGCCGCCAGTCAGAGCGCGGGCTGGATGCGCGAGCTCTCTGGCGAGCATGTGCCGGAGAGCGAGGAGTACGGCATCTCCAGCTTCGTCTACCGCGCGCGCCGTCCATTCCATCCCGCGCGCCTGCACATGGTGTTTTCGCGCGGCTTTGGTGAAGTGCTGCGCGCCAAGGGCTTCTTCTGGGTCGCCTCGCGGCCAGACATGATTGGCTGCTGGTCGCAAGCGGGGCCCATGGCGTCCATCGAGCCCATTGGCCGCTGGTACGCCGCGACCCCCAAGGACGACTGGCCCGACGATGAGGAGACGCGGGCCGAGATCCGCTCGCGCTGGGAGGAACCGTGGGGCGATCGCCAGCAGGAGCTCGTCTTCATCGGCCTTGACCTCGATCGCGACGGCATCACGCGCGCACTCGACCTGTGCCTGCTCACCGAGCGCGAGCTGGAGCTCGGCTGGGACGGCTGGAAGGAACTCGACGATCCTTTCGATCCGTGGATCCTTCAGACCGCCGAAGACGTCGAGAACGCCCCGGAGGGCTGAGCGCCATGGCACGCAGATGTCCCATCACAGGCCGCGGCACGACGAGCGGCAAGCAGATCGCACGCCGTGGTCTCCCCAAGAAGAAGGGTGGAATCGGTCTCAAGACCACCGGCCATACGCGCCGCAAGTTCAAGGTCAACGTGCAGCAGAAGCGTGTGTGGGTTGCGGAGCTCGGACGCTTCGTGCGCGTGCGCGTCTCGACTCGCGGTCTCAAGCTGATCGACAAGCGTGGCGCCTACGTCGTGCTGCGTGAGGCCGGACTGCTGCCCAAGGGCGTAAGCAAGGGCGCCAAGTCGTGAAGACCAAAGAACGTTTCTGCTTCCTCGCCTGCACCGGCTGCCCCACGCCCGGCCGCAGCCGCTACACGACCCACAAGCGAGCCAAGGCGAGCTACAAGCTCGCCAAGAAGAAGTACTGCCGCTACTGCCGCAAGCACGCGGAGCACGTGGAGAAGAAGCTCTGAGCGTCGCTCATGTGCTCGCCAGCGCGGCGGAGAGCTCGCGCTCGCAGAGCCAGAGGGCGCGCGGGACGTGGAAGCAGCCCTTGTAAGCGCCGCCCTTGAAGCGTTGGGAGACGGCGCCACGGCGATCGAGGTAGCCGTACCACTCGCCGTGCTCGGCATCGGGGAAGTGCGCGAAGGTCCAGTCGGCGACCTGCTCGAAGCGCGCGAACCAGCTCGGATCGCCCGTGTCACGCCAGGCCATGAGGAGCGCGACGAGCGCCTCACAGTGGGGCCACCAGAGCTTCATCGGCCACTCGAGCTGCTGCGGGCTGAAGCCCTCGCTGTCGAGGAAGTAGAGGAGGCCGCCGAACTCTCGATCCCAACCGAAGTCGAGTGCGCCGCCGATCATGGCAAGCGCCTCGTCCCGCAGCTTGGCATCCTTCGTGCGGCGCGCGTGGTCGAGCAGGAACCAGCCGCACTCGATCACATGGCCGGGATTGATCAGACGACCTTCGGGCGAGTCGAGCAGCGAGCCGTCGGCGGAGATCGTCTCGAACACGAGTCCGCGCTCGGGGCGGTGGTGGCGGCGGATCGCTGCGACGCAGCGCTGCTCGATCGCGTCGTAATCGGAGCGATCGTGGAAGGTGGGAGAGCCCGGCGCCCCGCGCAGTTCGGCGACGAGGTTGAGCAGGATCATCGGGACGGCGAGCTCGCTCGTCGCGACGTTGCCCGCGAGCTTCGGCTTGCCGAGCGGCGTCGGATCGTCGACCCAGCGCAGGATCGAGTCGAACTGCGAGAGCGCCAGTGCGCGGTAGCTCGCCTCGCCGGTGGCGCGCGCGTACTCGGCGAACGCCATGACGTAGAAGCAGGCGGCGTACATCTTGCGCTGCAGCGTGAGCGGCTTCCCATCGCGCGCGAGGCAGAAGTAGACCTGGTCGTCGGGGCGACGCGCATGCTCGCGCAAAAACTTCGCACCCAGCGTGGCCGCTTCGAGGAGGTCCGCGCGAGAGCCATCCGCATTGAACAGCTTCGAGAGCATCCACACCTGTCGACCCTGCAGCCAGACGTGCTTCTTGGTGTCGAAGCGCCGCCCGTCGCGGTCGAGGCAGTTGAAGTAGCCGCCGAATTCGCGGTCGAGCGAGTGGCGCATCCAGAAGGGAATCACGCTCTTGTGGAGCTCGTCGTGCATGCGCGAGCGCCAACGCTCCAGCGTCGCGCGCGTCGGTGCGCTCATCGTCTCAGCCACGCTTCACCTCCTGAGCGCGCTTCCACTCCATGTAGAACCGGTGCAAGCCCTTCGCGGACGGGAACATCGAGTTCGGCGAGAGGAAGTGCGAGAACTCGAAGGTGATCAGCTTGTCGACGCCGGCTTTCTGCGCGGCCTCGATCTTGTGGCGCAGCTTCGGCCAGGCGATGGGCGGGAACTTGATGTGCACGTCTCGGTCGAAGCTCTCGGTGTTCGACCAGCAGGTGAGGCCGTGCTTGCGCGCGAGGCGCGAGTTCAGCTCGAGAAATTCGGGCAGCTTGACGTACTCCACTTGCCCGTCCTGGAAGGCGACGATGTCGACGAGGCCTTCGATGCGCGCGAATACCTGCGCCCACTCGCGCTCGTGCTCGTCGAGCGCGATGGTCGTGCCGAACTGCTTGGCGCCCCGGATGTAAGGCGAGATCAGGATCGGCGCCTTTTTCAGCGAGCGCAGGTGGCGTGCGAGCGATTCGTAGACGCGCATCACGCTGTCGTCGAAGGTGTTGATCTCGTGGCTGATGTACCAGCCGCCGAACGCGGGGCTCTCGCCATAGCGCCCGTAGAACTCCTCGGTGAACGCGAGATTGACGTCGATCTCCCTCTGGTGCTCGCCCTTCATCCAGTGGTCGCCGGAGTCGTAGGTGCCGAAGAACAGCGTCATGCCGTTCTTCTGCGCGAGTTCGAGGAACAGGCCGACCAAGTCCTCCTGCACGATCAGGTAGCCGTGTCGCTTGCGCAGGACCTTGCTGTCGAAGGCGCAGCGGTCTTGGTAGCCAGCGCGGATCAGGACCACGGTGTCGATGCCGAAGGCCTTCATGGCCTCGAAGTCGCGGGTCCACTCCTCGCGACCCCAGTTGGCGGACGGGATGTCGTGGCTGATCTCGTCGAGGAACGTTCCGGTGATCATGAGTCGAGAGTGAAGGCGATTGTCGCCAGACCGAAGGGGAGCAGCTCGATCTGCACAGAGCCGTGATCGTGGGGGAGAGCGCGCTGCTCGCGCTCGTCGAGGTCGCACAGCGAGACGCGCGCCACCGTGCGTCCGGCGAGCCCCGCCGAGCCGAGCGCCACGCACGTGGAGAGCTTCTCGCGCTTGCGATTCCACAGACGCAGGACGACCCGCGAGCCGGAGTCGTCCAGCTTGCACGCGGAGAGCTCGACGTCCGAGCTTTCGAGCTCGACCACGCGCGCAGGCTCGTTCGCCGGAGGCGTGCCGTCGCCGAAGCGCACGAGTCGTACCTGCGTGACGAAGCTGGGCTGCGAGAAAGCGAGCGCACGCGCTGCGATCGAGCTGCCCGGCGTCTCGGGGGCGTGCAGGTCGAGCTGCAGCTCGCATTCCTGCGCACCGATGCACTGCGCATCCGGCGTGTCGAGACTGGGGCCCGCTTGCACGCGCCGCCAGCGCGTGTCGCCGCGCGAGAGCTTGCCGACGGCGCGCAGGAGCGTGACCGCGACCAGCGTGCGCTCGCCAGTCACGAGCTCGTATTCGTGCAGGCCGCGGTGCGCGATGGAGAGGCCCCCGCGCGAGCCCGGCACGATCACGAAGTCGCGCGAGAACTGAGTCGGATACTCGAACTCGCCCGGGAAGCACTTGTAGCGCTCGGGTGCGCTTTCGGGCGTCAGCGGATGCACGACCGCGCGCTGGCGCAGCTCAAACGCGCCTCCGGCGATGGACGTCGTGGCTTGAGCGTCCGTGGCGACCAGCAGGCGCAGGCGATGGTCCTCGGCGCCGTTGAGCGTTTCGACGCGCAGGATCGGCGCGCCGCCGCCGCACGCGAGCCGAATACGCAGCGTCACGCAGACCACGGCCGGCTCGGAATCGTCGTGTGCGCGCGGGCGCTCGAGGTTCCAGCTCGCGAGCACTTCGTCGAACACCGGCCCCGACGCGAGCCGCGCCACGTGCATAGGCGGCAGACCGCGCGTCGTCGCGGGCGTCTCTCCCAGCACGGCACCGAAGGTGTACTCGTCCCCGACATCGCTCGCGCTCTCGAACGCGATGGCGTCGCGCAGCAACGTGCCCGTGGCCTTGTGCGTCATGTTCACGCGGCCGTCGTCGCCGAGCGCGATGAGCCAGTCGCGGTTCTGGATGGTGGTCGCGTCCGAGCCTGCATCGCTGCTCGCGCTCGCGCAGGGCTCGGCGCGCAGCCACGCGATCGAGCGGGCCGGCTGCGCCAGCGCCAGCGCGACGCGGAAGCGCGTACCCCAGCCGGTGTCGAGGTGCTGGGCACGGAAGGCCTTCTCTTCGCGGGCGAGTACTTGCGCCGGGAGCTTGTTGCCGCGGGCGTCGAAGAGCTCGACCGACTCCGGTTCGGGCTCACCCTCGACCTTCGGGAAGAAGACCTCGACCTCGAGGAGCTCGGCCGCATCGCCTGAACTCGTGCGCAGGGCGCACAGCCACTGCGCCGAGCCCTGCTTGCGGACCCCCGCGCGCCGCGCAAGCTCGCGCACGCTCTCCGCGGCCACGCTCGTCGCCACCTGCTCGATCTCACGGAAGCGCGCCTCGTCGTCGAGGTGCACTTCGTCGATACTGCAGCCGCAGATGTCGTCGTGAGGGTGGTTGAGCAGCAAGAGGCGCCACGCCTCGTCGACCAGAGCCGCGAGCTCGCGCCCGCGCGCGCCAGCTGCGACGGCAAGCGGCTCCGCCACTCGCTCGAGCAGCCACTGCGCGCGGTGGTTCGCGAGCTTCAGGTATGTGCGCGTCGCCCAGACGCTCGAGAGGATCGGGCTGTGCTCGTTGCCGAGCAGCTCGCCCTCGTGCAGCGCAAGCGCAACGCCGCTCGCCTCGACGTGATCGATGTAGGCGCCGATCGTCGCGTGCACGAGCTCGACGTCCGGCATGGCAGCCTGCGCTCCCGCCAGCAGGTCCGGCAGCTCCGGCTGGAACGGCATGTGGTCGCAGCCGTTGAACAGGATCGCGGAACCCGAGTGCAGCTTGCCCGCGCGCGCCTTCAGGGACGCGTTCAGGCGTTCGGTCGCGAGCTCGACCTTCGGGGCGTGGCCTTCGAAGTCGCCGAACTGTTCCGGATGGCCGAGGGCCGCCGAGTCGAGGTAGCCGTCGCGCAGATAGATCGTCGTCACTTCGCTGCCGTCGCTCGCGCGCCAGCGAAACTCGCAGCCGAGGCGCTCCCACTGCTCCTTCGAGAGCCCGCGCATGAACAGGAAGGAGCGCAGGCCGAACCCGCGCAGGATCATCGGCATCTGCGCGATGTGGCCGAACGAATCTGGCATGTAGCCGTCGCGCGGGTTCGCGCCGAGCTCGCGCGAGCGCGCGAGCCCGCGGCGCAGGTTGCGGATCAGCGCCTCGCCGCTCGGCAGAAACGCGTCGGGCAGCACGAACCACGGCCCGATCTCAAGTCGACCCTCGCGCACGAGCCGCTCGATGCGTGCGCGGTTCTGCGGCCGGATCGCGAGGTAGTCGTCGAGCGCCGCCGTCTGCCCGTCGAGCGTGAACGAGCGGAAGCGCGAATCGCGTTCGAGCAGGTCGAGCAGCCCGTCCACAAGCTGCACGAGGTGCACCCGGTACTGCTGGAAGGACAGGTACCACGCCCGATCCCAGTGCGTGTGGGAGACGACGAATCCGCGCAGCCGCTTCATGGGCCCCACATTCTAGGCTCTCCACCCCGCCGCGCACGCCACTCCACCCCGCCGCGCACGCCACTCCACCCCGCCGCGCACGCCGCCCCACCTCGCGCTATCCTCCACCCCCGTGTGCGCCCGTAGCTCAGCAGGAGAGAGCGGCGGTTTCCTAACCCGCAGGTCGTTGGTTCGACTCCAATCGGGCGTACCACCTCCCCGCGCGCGGGAAGTGGGGGTAGGCTCGGATAGAGCTCGGCTCCGAGCGTGGGCGATTCGGCCGAGGCCACGGCAGGGGATGAAGGCGATGGGGAACTGGTGGAGTTCGGCGATGGTGTTGTTGCTCGCGAACGGGGCGCGGGCGCAGTGGGCGGACTCGTTCAACCGGCCGGATGGCACGCTCGGGCCGGACTGGAGCGTCGTGTCGGGTGTGTGGGCCGTGCAGAGCCAGAGCGGGGCGCACCAGTCGGTGGGATCGAACGAGATCGTGCAGCACGTGCAGGCGAGCGCGCCCTACGCGAGCGCGGTGGTGCAGCTCGACGTGTTCGCGCAGAACGCCGGGGGACAGTTCTCGGGCGTGCTGATCGGACTCGGCGGCGCGGACACGATTCAGGTGAAGATTCAGGATCAGGACACCGCGCTCGGGTTTTCGAACATCGCGATCTATCACCGCACCAGTGCGGTCGGATGGGGCCCGTGGACGGGCACCGGCACAGGCTTCGCCACGCTGCAGTCGCACTTCGACTCCGCACGCATGCGCGTGAGCTTTCCCAACGCGGACACGCTGCGCGTTGAGCTCGACATCAACTTCGACGGTGTGATCGACCAGACGTACTCGCGCACGGGCGTGAGCACGATCGTCGGCGCGCTCGGCGATAGCTTCGGGATCGTCGCGTGGGGCACGACCGCGCTGTTCGACAATTTCCGCGTCGATGGCGGCGCCATCGCGAGCGTCTTCTGCACGTCGGGCACATCGTCGAACGGTTGCCAGCCCTCGATGGCCGCGAGCGCGCCGCCGACGGCGAGCGCGACGACGCCCTGCGTGCTCAGCGTGTCCAACGTGGACGGCCAGAAGTCCGGGCTCTTCTTCTACGGGCTCTCCCCGCTGCCGCAGCAGTGGTGCGCCACCGGCTCGAGCTTCCTGTGCGTCAAGGCACCGACCGCGCGCACTCCGACGCAGAACTCCGGTGGCAGCGTGTCGCAATGCAACGGCAGTCTCACGCTCGACTGGAACGCCTTCGTTGCAGGCAGTCCGGGAACGCTCGGCGCCCCCTTCTCGGCCGGCAGTCGCGTCTACGTACAGGGCTGGTTCCGCGACCCGCCTTCGTGCAAGGGCACCAGCCTCTCGAACGCGGTCGCGATGACGTTCGCGCCCTGAAGCCAGCCTGAAGCGCGCCCAAGCTCGCTTTCAGTCGCGCCGCACCAGCGTTGGCGCGAGATCGGCCGCGTGCGCGAGCTGCTCGGGGCTCATGCGCTCCTCGAGCGCCGCGATGCGCTCCGCGGCGTTCTTCTGGCCGCCGGTGAGCGCGAGAAAATACCACGCGTGGGCCAAGGCGTCGTCCTGCGCCACGCCCTTGCCGTGCTCGTGTATTGCGCCGAGACGCGCTTGCGCCACAGCCAGCCCTTGCTGTGCGGCGAGCGTGAACCAGCGCGCAGACTCGATTGGATCCTCCGCCACTCCGCTGCCCTGCAGGTACGCGAGGGCGAGGTTGTGCTGCGCGAGTGCGAGCCCGCTGTCGGCGGCCTTGCGCAGCCAGAGGATTCCCGCCTGCGGGTCTTTCGCGACACCGTCCCCCGCGAGCAGCATCAGGCCGAGCGACATCTGCGACTGGGGAACGCCCTGCTCCGCTGCGCGAGCGTGCCAGCGCGCGGCCTCGGCAGGATTCCGGGCGAGCACATCGCCGCGCGAGTACAGGAATCCGAGGTTCGTCTGAGCGAGCGCGACGCCTTGGACCGCGGCCGTGCGCAGCCACTGCTCGCCCGTCGCACTGTCGCGCTGGACGCCGCGACCCTCGAGATACGCGACCCCGAGCCGGGCCTGCGCCTCCGGCTCGCCCTGCTTCGCGGCCGCTTCGAGCCAGCGCGCAGACTCGCTTTCGCTGCGCTCGACGCACACGCCGTTCGCGTACATCTCGACCAGCGCGAGCTGGGCCTGCACGAGGCCTTGCTGCGCCGCGTGTTGGAGCCAGGCGGCTGCGCAGCGTCGTTCCTCTTCGTTCGACTGCGGATCGCGCGCGTAGGCAAGCCCGAGCGCGAGCTGCGCCTCGGGTACGCCCTGCAGAGCGGCACGGCGCAGCCACTTCTGTCCTTCCTCGACCTTCGCGCTCGTGCCGCGGCCGGCGATCAGGAGCAGGCCGAGGTTGTGCTGGGAGCGAGCGTAGCCCTGCTCGGCGGCTCGCCGGTGCCACTCGACGGCCTGCGCCTCGTCGCGCTCCATCTGCTCGCCTTGCTCGAGCATCACCGCCAGCGCGCACTGCGCCTCGGGTAGGTCTTGCTCTGCGGCGCGGCGATACCAACGTGCAGCCTGCGCACGATCCTGCGCCATGCCCAAGCCCTCGTAGAGCAGCGTGGCGAGCAGGAGCTGCGCGCGAGCGTCATCGAGCTCGGCGGCGCGGGTGAGGTCCTCAGGCTTGGACTGCGCGCTGGGTGTTCCCGGTGTCGCGGATGGCGACGAGTCCATCGTATTGCACGCAGCGAGGCCGAGCAGGAAGGACAGTGCGATGGGGGAGGGACGTGCGAGGGAGGAGCGTGCCATGGCCGTGGCTCGGATTGCGCGCCACCGAGATCAAGGGTGGATCAAGAGCCGCGCTTCTCCAGCACGATTTCGTCGATGCGCACGAGCAACGCCAGCGTGTCTCCGTGCTCGCCGTGCAGGTCGAGCTCGTCGCCGTGCGCTAGGCCGGACAGCGCGAGGCTGTCCCCCGACTCGAGTCGCAGCGACTCCTCCTCGCCCGTGACTCGCGCGACCGCGACTCCGGACGGAATGTGGAGGAAGGCGCGCGGAGAGTCGATGCTCAGTCGGGCGCGACGCACGCCGACGCGCAGCACTTCCACGTCCACGTTCACAAGCTCGGGCCGGTAGATCACGTTGAAGTCGCTCGCGGGCGCGCCGAGCAGCGTGGCCTGCGTCGGCCACCCGCCCGAAAAGCGATAGGGCTCGAGCGTGCGCACACGGGTGCGCGGGGCGTGTTCGCCATGTTCCAGCGAGAGCGCGCCGCCGTCGAGCAGCACGAGCATCCGCTGGTAGCCATCGAAGCGAGAAAATGGGCCGTTGTCCGAGACTCTCGAGCGCGAGACGCGCCAGTGGAAGTCGCCGCGCTCGAGGCTCGACCCGCGCGGTTCGAGCGCGAGCTCGTCCGTGAAGCCGCGCCCGTTGCGCCACGGCGTGCGTCGGGCTTCGGCGAGGGGGACGCGATGGACATGTCGAGCGCTCATGAATCCCGAGAGTAGTGCCGTATGGCCCGAAACCGGACCAAATCCGCCGCGCGAAGCCCGGCAACTGGAACGAACCCAGATTTCCCATACCGATCTGACCCCGTGGACGTCCGGGTTGGCAGCGGCGACGGTTCTATTCTTCCGCCCCCCCCGCGCTTTCCCAGCGGAGTCGAGATGAAGAATCTAGAACGTGACCAACTGATCGCACGGTTGCAGTCACACGTCGAGAAGCGCGGACTTCCGAGCGATGGAAGCTGTCCGTTCAGCTTTCAAAAGGCCTTGCCGTGTTGCGACTTCGGGCCGTGGCTCAGGGTCGCTCGCGAGCGATGTCGTCTCGGCGGAACGGCCATGCTGCCCTTGAGCACGATCGAGCCGCGCAGCTTGCTCGGGTCGTGGGACGAGGTCTGCCGCGCCAGCCTCGCCGGCAATCACTGTCGCGGCATGCTCATCGACGAAGCTCGACGACCCAGTGACGGGCGGGACGAGTGGGCGGACGAGCACCTGACGCGCATGTGTCGGGACTTCGCCATCGCCGTCGTGAGCAGTCCGCTCGCCGCCGCCTGAGCGCACTTCAGCGCCGTCGGGCGCACTCGGCCTTGGAGCGCAGGTCGCAGCGGGCGAGGTGATCGTTGACCATCCCCATGGCCTGCAATAGCGCGTACATCGTGATCGGGCCGACGAAGGTCCAGCCGCGGCGGTTGAGGTCCTTGCTGAGCGCGCGCGAGCTCGGCGACTCCGTGAGCTTGCGCAGCACGTCGAGCGTGATGCGCGCGGGCCGCTCCGTGACCGGAGGCTCGAACGACCAGAGGTAGTTCGAGAGCGAGCCGCGCTCCTCGGCGAGCTCGAGAGCCTTTCGTGCGTTGTGAATCGCCGACTCGATCTTGCCGCGATGGCGGATGATGCCCCCGTCCTGCAGCAGGCTTTCGACCTTGCGCGGCGTGAAGCGCGCGACCTGCTCCATGTCGAACCCCGCGAAAGCGCGGCGGAAGTTCTCGCGCATGCGCAGCACCGTGATCCAGCTCAGGCCGGCCTGGAAGCCCTCGAGGCACAGTTTCTCGAACAGCCGCGTGTCGTCGCGCTGCGGAAAGCCCCACTCCGCGTCGTGATAGGCGCGGTACAGCGGATCGCCGGCGCACCAGAAGCAGCGCCGGACGCCATCCTCGCCGCGGACGATCTCATCGGATTGCGCTGCCATGCCGCGATTCTGGCCACGGACGGCGACCCCTCGCAACGCCGCGTCGCTAGGATCTGTACATGCTTCGCATCGCTGCCACCCCCGTCCTCGTCGTGCTGCTCGCGCTGACATCGTCGGCACAGACCGTCAACCCTCGCTATGAGCTCGCTTGGCGCACGCGCTCGCTGGAGCGGGCCTGGATGGCCACGGGCAGCGAAGAGCACGCGCAGGTCCTGCCTCAGGTCGAGGCGGCCGTGCAGCGCTTCTTCGCCATGGATATGGCCGGCGTCGCCTCGGCGCTCGACGAGGCGCGCTTCATGCTGGAAAAGCGCGCGACTCCGTGGGATCTCGAGCGCTTCACCGTGACTCCGGCAGCCAGGCTGGTCGACGCGAGCGCGACAACGCTCTCGCTGTCGGTCTCGTCGCTCTACACGACCGAGTTCGCGGCGCCGATCACGCTGCGTGCAACGCACGCGGGCGTCGAGCTCGCGCTCCAGCCGGCGCGCATCGAGGCCCCGAAACCGGGGGAGCGGCGCGAGGTGCAACTTGCTCTCGGGGCACTCGCGGGTATTGGGGGCGACATCACGCTCGAGCTCGAGATCGGTCACGAGGGAGACCTGCGCTCGCGTCGCGAGCTTCCGCTGGGCATCGCGTCCGAGCTCGGAACCCGACTTGCGGCGTTGCGAGCCGCGCTCGAGGCGCTGCCCGACGCGGCTCCAGCGCTCGAGCGCGAGACGTTGCGCTCCAACCTGACCCTGCTCGACAATCTCGCCAAGGCCGCGAGCGAGGAGACCGACTTTCCCGGTGCCGTTCTGCTCGCCGAGAGCGAGAAGATTGCCGCCGGTGCAGCGAAGGGCGAGCGCTGGTTCGGGGCAGAGCGCGCGGGGCAAGCGTGGATGACGGTTCCGAGCGGCAAGAACGGCGCCCGCGTGCGCGTGCTCGTTCCCGAGGGTCTCGCGGCCGAGCGCAAGGTGCCGCTGGTCGTCGCGCTGCACGGCGCCGGCGGCAGCGAGAACATGTTCTTCGACGCCTATGGCGACGGCCGCATCGTCGAGTTGTGCCGCGAGCGCGGCTGGATGCTCGTGGCGCCGCGTGTAGGCTTCATGGGTACGCCGGTGTCGGCCGTGGTCTCCGCGCTCTCCGAGCGCTTTCCCATCGACCGCGAGCGCGTGTTCCTCGTCGGGCACTCGATGGGTGCGGGTGTCGGCCAGCAGCTCGTCGCGAAGGATCCCGCGGCCTTCCGCGCCTTTGCCGCGCTCGGCGGCGGCTCGGGGCTCAAGGATGCGACGGGCCTCGCGAGCGAGCCGATCTTCGTGGGTGCGGGCGAGCGTGACTTCGGTCGCCGCGGTGCGGAGGCCCTGCACAAGTCGCTGGTGAGCGGCGGTTCGAGCGTCGCGCAGCTCAAGATCTACCCAGCCTGCGAGCACCTGATGATCGTGGTCGACGCGCTGCCGGATGTGTTCGCGTGGTGGGACGGCCTGCTGGCCGCTATGTAGGGCAAAGCGATGCTCGTCTCGTTGCTTGTGGCGCTCGCTCAGGACGTGCGCGTGTCGCTGCGCATCGACTTTGGTCCTGCCGGCCAGTCCGCCATCGAGCGCGAGGTCCGCGTGCCGCTCGGCTCGAATCTCGTCGAGGCGACCCGGCGCGTGGCGCTCGTCGAGCAGGACTGGTTGTGCTGCTCGAAGGACGACGTGTGGTCGATCGGCGGCGTCGGGCCTGACACGCGGCTCGATCGCTACTGGATGTGGAAGAAAGATGGCTCGCTCGGCCCGAACTTTCCCGTGAAGCACGTGCTCTCGGACGGGGAGCGCATCGAGTGGGTCTACTCAGGAGGAATCAAGCCCGTGAAGCTCGAAGCCCGCGCTGTCTCGCTGTTGCCTGCCGCCACGGAAATCGCGATCGCGATCGGCGCGGAGAATGCGCTGGTCGGCCTCTCGCACCTCTGCGCCCAGCCCGCGGGGCGGGAGCTGCCGCGCGTGATGAGCACGAGCGTGGACTCCGACGCGTGGAGCATGGGGCGCATCGACGCGTACCTCCGGGAGGCCGTGCAGCGCGGCGAGACGTTGTACGCGCTCGACGAGGAGCGCATTCGCGCGCTCGCGCCGACTCTGGTCATGAGCCAGGGCCTGTGCCCCGTGTGCGCCGCGACACCGCAGGACGTCGAGCGTTCACTCGGCAAGCAGAAGTGCGCGGAGCTGCTCGTGCTCACGCCGCGCTCACTCGCGGACGTGGCGCAGAACATCCGCGACGTCGGCGTGGCGCTCGGTCGCTCGTCTGCCGCGACGATTGCTGCGCGCGACTTCGAGCGTCGCTTCGAGATGCTGCGCGCGCGCCCACACGCGACGAAGCTGCGCGTGCTCGTGCTCGAGTGGTTCGAGCCCCTGTGGGTCTCCGGCGAGTGGATCGCGGAGATGGTCGAGGCCGCGGGCGGCGCGCCACTCGTCGCGAGCGCGAAGGATCCCTCGAAGCGCATCGAGTGGAAGGACGTGGTCGCCGCGGATCCGGACGTGATCGTGCTCGCGGCATGTTCGATGTCCGTCGCGCGCGCGGAACGCGAGCTCGGCGCTCTCGGCGCCGAAGGAGCTTGGAGGGAGCTGCGCGCCGTGCGCGGCGGCCGCGTGTTCCTGATGGACGGCGAGCGGCACTTCTCCACGCCGGGACCGGGTCTCTCTCGCGGTGGGGAGCTCCTCCACGACATTTTGCAAGCTCCCGACACTGCGACCCCACCTGACCCCGGGGCTTGGAAGCGAGTCCGCTGAGGGCCGCGGGCAAGGCTGGAACTCGCGCGCGCCGCGGGCGCGATGATCGGTGTGGCTTGTCCGTGACTAGGAGTAAATCCCGCCGCAGGACGCGCAGGAGCTGTTCTTTATCGGCATCTGCGGAGAGGTGGCGGCGCTGTGCAAGTTCACCGGCGACGTGCAGTGGTCGACGAGCCTGCCCGCCACCGGCTACGGAGTCGTCACCTTGCTCCACAGGGACGGAGTGCTGTGCGCCGCCTGCCGCGGTCGCGTCCTCACGCTGGGGCCGAAGGGCCGCTCGATCCTGTGGTGCAACGAGCTGCCGGGGCTCGGCGCCGGCGACATCTGCCCAGCGACCGTGCGCGCAAGCGCCAACGCCGGCCCCGATCCGCTCCCGCTGCACGCCGCGACGCAGTCGCGTTCGAGCAGCGCGAGTGTGACGAGCCCCGCGGGCTCGCACGGCGACTGGATTCCGCGCGCCTCGATGGCGCTTGGTCGTGAGTTTGGTACGTCGGTGCGCGGGCTCTGGACACGCCCTCGCCTGCATACGTAGATTGCTCCCTCGTTCGCGGGGCTTTGCAGGTACGGATCGCACGAAGCCCGGCGAATGTGTGCAATTTCTGCACTTGACGTGCAACGCTCGGAGTCTCTGCTCATGGTTCGATTTCTCCATACGGGTGATTGGCAGCTTGGAATGACGAGGCACTTCCTCGCGACCGAGTCTCAGGCGCTCTACACGGCAGCGCGCTTCGACGCGCTGCGCTCCATCGGGCGCATCGCACGCGAGCGCGCCTGCGAGTTCGTCGTGTGCTGCGGGGACGTGTTCGAGTTCAACGAAGTCGATGCGCGCACCGTGGCGCGCGCCTGTGATGCACTCGCGACGATCCCGGTGCCCGTGTGGCTCTTGCCGGGCAACCACGATCCGCTCAACACGGCCGCAGTCTTTCGCTCCCGCACGTTCCTGGCGCGCAAGCCGGCGCATGTGCACGTGATCGAGAACGAGGCGCCGATCGCGGTGAAGCCGGGGATCGAGCTCGTCGGGGCGCCGTGGACCTCCAAGCGTCCGCTCGTCGACCTCGTGGCTCGCGCAGCCGCCTCGCTCGAAGCACCGCTGTCGGGCGTGCGCATCGTGGTGGCCCATGGCTGCGTAGACACGCTCTCTCCGGACGACAGCAACCCAGCGCTGATCTCGCTCGCAGCCGCCGAGAGTGCGATGAATTCAGGCAAGCTGCATTACCTCGCGCTCGGCGACCGGCACTCGCTCACGGACGTCGGTACAAGTGGACGTGTGCGCTACGCCGGAACGCCGGAGGCGACCGACTACGATGAAGTCGCGCCCGGCCACGTGCTCGTGGTCG
>SXKQ01000136.1 GCA_005778045.1 Planctomycetia bacterium | reverse complement strand
GCGGCTGCGGCGTGAGCGACGTCGACTCGGACAGCGACGGCACGCCGGACTGCAACGACCTGTGCCCGAACGACCCGCTGAAGTTCACGCCGGGCACGTGCGGCTGCGGCGTCTCCGATGGGGACACGGACGGCGACGGGCTGGCCGACTGCGTGGACAATTGCGACCCGTTGCCCAACCCGAGCCAAGCGGACTGCGACGGGGATGGGGTCGGGGATGCCTGCGAGATCTTGACCGGAGCCTTGGACACGGACGGCGACGGGATCCCGGATACGTGCGAGTTCGGGGCCGTGATCGCCTATTGCACGGCCGGGACGAGCACCAACGGCTGCTTGCCCACCATGTCGGCTACCGGCAGCCCGAGCGCCGCGGCCTTCTCGGGCTTCCTTGTGCGCTGCAACCAGCTCGAAGGCCAGAAGACGGCCCTGTGTTTCTACTCGCTGCAGGGTCCGGCAGCCTTGCCCTGGGGAAAGAACTCGACCAGCTTCCGCTGCGCGGGGAATCCGTCGCAGCGCGTGCAGACCCAGAGCACGGGCGGCACGGTGGGCCTTTGCAATGGCAGCTACGCCATCGACTTCGTGGCGTACCTGCGCACCCAGCCCTCCGCGCTCGGCGCGCCCCTGACCGCCGGTCGGGTGTACAACCTACAGGTCTGGTATCGCGATCCGCCAGCGGACAAGGGCACGAACCTCTCTGGCGGCCTGCAGTTCACGGCTGCGCCGTAGAGCGCCGCACGCAGCGGCGCGCTAGCCTACTTCACCTCGATGCGTGTGCTCCTCGTCTCGCACAACTTCCTGCCGACGCACGCCGCCGGCACGGAGGTGTACACCGGCCAGCTGGCGCTGGGACTGCGCGGGCTCGGACACGAGGTCACCGTGCTCGCGGCCGATAAGGACGTCGGCCGCGCGGATATGAGCATCGTGCGGCGCGAGTGGGAGGGCATCCCCGTCGTCGAGATCACGAACAACCTCTACCACCGCGATTTTCGCGAGACATGGGACAACCCGCGCGTCGACGCGCTGTTCGAGCGCGAGCTCGAGCGGCTGCGGCCGGACGTCGTGCACTTCCAGCACCTGCTGTACCTCTCCTCGGGCTGTGTCCGGAGTGCAGCGCGCAGCGGTGCGGCCGTGCTGTTCACGCTGCATGACTTCTGGCTCCACTGCGCACGCTTCGGGCAGCGCCTCCATCCCGACGGCAGGTTGTGCGCGCGCATCGAGTTCGAGCGTTGCGGCACGTGCTTGTCGAACCTCAAGTTTCGCCAGACCGCGATCGAGCGGGTCACGGGACGCGCGCTCTCCGCGCTGCGCAAGGGGACTGGTGTCGACCTTTCGGTCGCCGCGCGCAAGGCGGCCAAGGGCCTGCGCCTCGGCGGCGTGCCGCAGGGTGACATCTGGGAGTCGGCGAACGCGGGTGCGGCTGCTGAGATGACGCACGCGGCTTCCGAGCGAGACAGCTCCCTGCGCGAGCGCGTCGTGCCGTACGTGCAGCGCTTTCTCGCTCCTTCGCGCTTCCTCGTCGAGCGCTTCATCGAGTGGGGAATCGAGCCCGCGCGCATCGAGCACCTTCCGACGGGCCTCGACCTCGCGCGTTTCGCGTCGCAGCTGCGCGTGCGCGCGGCCGGGACCTCGACGCCCCTGCGCGTCGGGTTCCTCGGAACGCTCGCGCCGCACAAGGGACCCCAGCTGCTGCTCGAGGCGTGGGCGCGCCTCTCCGCGTCGACGCGCGCGCGCGCCTCGCTCGAAGTGCGCGGGCGGCCACCTTCGGATTCCGTCTTCGCAGCCCGGCTCGGGCAACTCGCGGCTGAGGCGGGCGCGAGCCTGTCTGAGCCGCTGTCCCGCGGCGACGTTCCGCGCTGGCTGGCGGGTCTCGACCTGCTGGTCGTGCCGAGCCTGTGGTACGAGAATGCCCCGATGGTGATTCTCGAGGCGCTTGCTCTCCGCACGCCGCTGCTGGTGACGAACCTCGGCGGCATGGCCGAGCTCGTCGAGCCCGGGACGAGCGGAGCGCGCTTCCCGGTCGGTGACGTTGCAGCGCTCGCAGCAGCGCTCGCGGAGCTGCTCGATGAACCGGAGCGCCTCGCGCGCCTCTATCCGCGCGGAGCGATCACGGCGGATCTCGCGACCAACACGAACCGTCTCGAGCAACTCTATCGCGAGCTGTGCACGGCGGCCTTGCGCCCGTGAGGGTCCTCTCGCTGGCACCGTCGGGAGCCGAGCCGCGGCGCGCGCGTGCTCTGGAGCGCGCGCGAGCGGAGGCGCGCCTGCTGCGCGGGGCGGGGCACGAGGTCTGGCTGGCGACGCCGCAGCGCGCGGACGCGGACGAGCGCTCCGCGCTGGCGTTCGTGCGCGAAGATCGACTGCCGGATCACTGGCACAAGTCCCGAGATCCCGGCTGCGAGCGCGCGCTCATGGACACCGTGCGCGACCGCGGCATCGAGCTCGTGCACGTGCATCACTGGCAAGGACTCTCGCGTTCTCTGGTGCTCGCCGCGGCTCGCGCGGGAGTTCCGGCCGTCGTGAGCCTGCACGATGAGTGGATCGCTTGCCCGATCGGATCGCGCGTGCGGCCCGTGCTGGGGTTCTGCGACGCCATCGTCGGAGCGCATCCATGCCTCGCCTGTGCGGCGGAGACCGCACCGCGCACGCCTTGGGTCACGATGGAGCAATCGTTCCTCGCGCTGGCCGAGCGCCAGCGAGACCTGCAGCGTGAACTCGAGCTTGCGCGCGTGCGCTGGATCACTTCGCACGAGCTCGCGCTTCAGCTCGAGCGCTGGCTCGGTGCACCGTTGAGGGCGGAGCCGATGTTCGAGCCCGAGCTCGAGCTTCTCGTGGCGGGCTATCGCACCGCTCTCGCGCAGGGCGCGCCGCGGGTTGTGGCGGAAGAGTGGTTCGAGGCGCGCATGCAGGCCGAGGCGCAGAGTAACTGGGATGCGGAGCACGACCGCGCCCGTGCGAAGCCCGAGGCCTGAAGCGGCGCAGTGCCCGCCCGCCGGATGCGGGGCCGCCTCGCGCTGCTAGAGTGACGGCATGTGCCGTCCGTTCCTCGCTCTCACGCTCGTTCTCGTCTGCGCCTGCTCGACGCCTTCCGATGGGACGCGCGGAGTTTCCAGCGAGCGTGAGGCGGTTCGCGGCGTGAGCGCTAGCGAGCTCGCGCCCGAGAAGGCGGATTTGCTCAGGGCCTATGCGCGCGGCGGCGAGCAGTGGCCCGGCGAGCGGGCGCGGGCACTCGCCAATCCGGCGCTCGCGAAGTTCCTCGTCGATAACCTCGTGCTCGAGCTTGTCCGGGCCCAGCGAGCGCTCGGTGGCGCGGATCAGGTCCGTGCGCTGCGCGCCTATCGCCGCGCGCTCGAGGAACTCGTCTCGATGCCGGAGCTGTCGAAGCCGGTGCTCGTCACGCTGCTCGAGGTCGCCGACCCGGTGGGGGCGACGGTCGCGGGAGTCGCGCTCGAGGAGATCGGTCGTCCCGCCGTCGAGCCGGTCAGCGAGCTGCTCCTGCGACCGGACGTCGAGCCCCGGCGCCGGGCGGCCGATTTGCTCGGGCGTCTACCGCACGGCGGTTCCCAGGAGGCCCGCGTGCGCAGGCTCATGGTCGAGCGCTTCGGCGAGGAACCGGACTGGCTGACGCGCACAGCCCTTGCACGCGCGATCGGCCTGCGCGGCTCGCGCGACTCCGACGTCATCCCGTGGCGGCAGGCGCTGCAGGCGGGCCTGCTCGACGAAGATCCTGCCGTGGCGCAGGCCGCGACCGAGGGTCTGATCGCGCTGGGCGACGAGCGTGCGATCCCCGCGCTGATCGACGTGCTCGAGCGCTCCGCACGCTCCGGGGACTACACCCGCTTCCAAGGCGTCCAGCGGGCGCTGCTGGCCCTCTCGCGCGCGAGCGAGCAGCCCAGCGTCGAGGCCTGGCGCGCTTGGTGGGCGAAGCGCGAGGCGCAGGCTCGCAAATAACGCAAAAAAGCCGTAGGATTCCGCAGCGGCGGCGCCTACCGGCGCGCTCCCCATGACGCAGTGGAAGTTCACCAAGCGCCAGCCCGCCTGTCGGCACTGTGCGCGCGCCTTCGAGAACGGCGAGCCCCACATCTCGGCCCTCGCGATGCGCTCGGAGGAGCTCGCTCGCGAGGACGTGTGTCTCGCCTGCTGGAAGACGCAGCCCGCGCGCGGGGACCTGTTCTGGTGGCGCACCCGGCATGACGCCGAGCGCAAGCGCGGGATCGCGCTCAATCTCGAGGCGCTCGAGGCGCTGTTCGTGCGACTCGAGGGCTCGAACGAGGGCCATCTGGCGGAATTGCGCTATGTGTTGTGCTTGGTCCTCATGCGCAAGCGGCGCCTGAAGATCGAGCGCGTCGAGCGTGACGCGGATGGTGAGTCGCTGATCGTGACGCGGCCGCGCCGCAGCGAAGTCTTCCGGGTGGCAGTGTTCGATTTCTCGCCGGAGAAGATCGACGAGCTGCGCACGCGGCTGCAGGAAGTCTTCGAGGGCGCCGAGAGCCTCGACGCTGGCGCTGCCGAGCCCGCGCCAGAGGCGTCGGCCGAAGCGGTCGCGCAGTAGGCGTCTCCTCGCCGAGCAGCCCCTTGGGCGCAGGGGCGGCGCTCCAAGTCCGCTGCGTACTAGGGCCGCCGCGTTCCGCAGCCGCGAGCACGGCGTTCATCTGCGGCGGATGGGCGTGTCCTAGCGCAGGCGGGGGAGGCGCTCCCCCTCTGGAAAGCGGGCGTCGAGCGGGCCGGGCGCCTCGTGCCGTTCCCGAAGGGCCTCGCCGCGGCGGGTTGGGCTCGCTGGCGCACCGCGGCGCAAGCGAGTCTCGGGTGTGGAACCAGCTCCCCGGGAGGACGCTCTCGGCGCCGTGGGACGCCATCCCACCGCAGCCAGGGCACCGGCGCGGAGGCGTCCGCGGCGTCGCCCGCCCTCCGGCGATCAGCCCGTCGGGAAAAAATCAAAAAAATTGAGTGCGCGTTCAGGGGCTTGGCGCGGCTTCGGCGATGGCACCGGAGGGACACTACATCTTGTGGTCGCACGGCCCGATTTCGGACCTGCTGCACAATATGTGGTTCCTGCGTGCGCCCGTGTCTTAGGGCTCCAATCGATGGAAGTGTCTATGCGCCAGACACTTCAGCACGGCTTTCAGCACTTTGACGTTGCGGCGCGTTCGCCCGAGCGGTCAGATGGAAGGAGTGGGGCAAATTGGGACTGTGTGGGCAAACGGTTAGCCGAGAGCTAGGACGGACGCGCGATGTGGCTGGGGGAGTCGACCCATTCGCTGGATGACAAGGGACGCCTGTCCGTCCCCCGTCGTCTGCTCGCGGGTCAGTCCTTCGGTGCCGAGGGGCGCCTGTCCTTCGTGCTGACGCTGGGCTTCGAGGGCTGCCTGTTCCTGTTCACGGAGGCGGCCTTCGCCAAGGCTGTCGCCCGGCTCGAGACGCAGGCCTTCGCCGGCGAGGAGAAGCGCAACATGCAGCGCCTGTTCTTCTCCAAGGCGCAGCACGTCGAGCTCGACGAGAAGAACCGTCTCAACTTGCCGGAGAAGCTCAAGGAGCTCGTCGGGATCGACCGCGAGGTCGCCATCGTCGGGCTCGTCGACCGCGCGGAGATCTGGCCCAAGGCGAAGTGGGAGGCCTTCGACGCGTCCCACGCGCGCGACTTCGGTCGGCTCGATTCCGTGCTGCTCGGAGCTGGCCCTTCCGGGTCGGGTGCATGAGCGGCCATGGGGGGGGTGGAGATGGAGCGCCGCAACGAGTCGGGAGCCGGGGGAGCTTCGCGGTCCGTGCACGAGCCCGTGCTGGCCGCCGAGGTCGTCCGTTTCCTGGGCGCTGACAGCCCCAACGAACTCGAGGGCTGGATCGTCGACGGCACCCTCGGTGCGGGTGGCCACTCGCGCGCCCTGCTCGCGGCCCTGCCGCGCGTGCAGCTGCTCGGCCTCGACCAAGACCCGGAGGTCCTCGCGCACGCGCGCGAGACCCTCACGCCCTTCGGCCGTCGCGTTCAGGTCCGTCGCGCGCGCTTCTCGCAGCTCGGCGCGGCGCTCGACGCCGTGGGCGCCCGTCGCGTAGTCGGCATCCTGCTCGACATTGGGGCGAGTTCGCTGCAGCTCGACAGCGCCGGTCGCGGCTTCTCGTTCCACGCGGACGGCCCGCTCGACATGCGCATGGATCCCGAGCGCGAGCGCACGGCCGCGGACATCGTCAACGGCTGGGACGAATCCGACCTCGCCGACCTGTTCTTCTACGAGGGCGGCGAGACGCGCTCCCGCAAGATCGCGCGCGCGATCGTGGATTCGCGCCGCCGCGTCCCGTTCCAGCGCACGCTCGCGCTCGCGGACGTGATCGAGCGCGCGGTCGGCGGCAGTGGCAAGACCCATCCGGCGACGCGCGTCTTTCAGGCCCTGCGCCGCGCGGTCAACGAGGAGGGTGACGAGCTGCTCGCAGGCCTCGCGGCCGCGGAGGAGTGGCTGGTCGACGGCGGTCGCTTCGCGGTGATCTCGTTCCACTCGGGCGAGGACGCCGAGGTCAAGCGCTTCTTCGCGCAAGGCGCGAGCGATGGTCGCTGGGACGTCCTGACGCGCAAGCCGGTGACGGCCGGTCGCGAGGAACTGCTCCGCAACCGTCGTTCCCGCTCGGCACTGCTGCGCGCCGGCACTCGCATCCGTCGCGCCCAGCCAGTCCGCGGAGGTGGCGCGTGAACCTGCGCGTCGCACTCTCGGCGGGCCTCTCGGTGGCGGTCGTGCTGGCCGCGCTGGTGGCGTGCTTCGTGCAGAACTCGAACCACGCGCGCGCGGAAGAGCTCTCGCGCATGCAGCGCGAGTGGGAGATGGTTGCGGCCGCGAACGCGCAGATGCGCGCACGCGTCTCGTCGCACGTGCCCGGAGTCGCCAACGACGAGCTCGATGCCACGCTGCACGGTCGCGCGGAGCGGGGGGGCGAGCTGTGATCGACGAGCGCGCCCTCGAGTCCAACAGCGGCGTGCGCCCCGCGAGCGCATTCCTCCTCGTGGGCGTCGTATTCGTCGTCGTCGCGGCCGCGATCGCCGGCATGGCCTTCGGCGTCGACGACACCGTACGGCGCTGGGAGCAGGACGAACAGGACCCGTCGCCCGCCTACACGATCACGGATCGGGACGAGCGTCCGGTCGCCCTGTTCGTCCAGCGCCTCGACCTCGTGCTGTCGCCGAACGCCATGTGGCAGGCCCACACGCCCGAGCGCGTGGCGACGGAGCTCGCGAGCGTGCTCGGCTGCGGCGTGAACGAGCTCGCAGTGGCGATGATGCCCGACGCGACGGACGGCGTGATCCGCACCTCGATGCCGCTCGACACGGCGGCGGCGGCGCGCATCCAGAGCTGGATCCAGACCGGAAACCCTGCCCAAGGCGAGGCAGTGCGCGATCCGATTCAGGGCATGTGGATCTGCCGCGACGAACGCGGTGCATACGTGCTCTGCTGGCAGCCATTCGCGGTGCTGAGCGCGACGCAGCGCGTGCTGCATGGCAAGGACTATGGCGAGAAGCCGCGCAAGTGGGCACGCCACATCGCCGACGGTCTCGCGCTGTGCATGATGGGCGAGTACGCCGTCAAGCCCGGCGAAGACGAGCTCGCGCTGGAGGAGCAGCGCAGCGCGGTGTGGAGCTGGCTAATGCCGACCACGTACACGGTCGCCGTGCGGGGCTTCGACGCGTCGCGCGCCCCGAAGCTGATCGAGATCCTCTCCCGGGAGAAGGTCGCTCACCACCAGATGCGCGTCGATCGCGGTCGCGACCGCGAGTACCCGGCTGGACGCTTCCCGGTCCTCGGCCTGTGGGGCTACGTAGACGAGCCCGTGGCACGCCGCGCCGCCGATCGCGCGCTCGAGCTCGTCACCGAAGGCACGCCCAGCGCGACCGCCAACACGGCGCTGGTCGAGGAAGCAGAGGAAATTTCGGCGCTCGTCGCTTCGCTCGGCTCGGTCGAGGACGAGGGCGGCTACGAGGCCGTGATCTCGCAGGTGCACGACGTGCGCGGCCGCGCGACGTGGGACCTGCTCTCTCAGCCACTGCCGCTCTCCGGTCTCGAGCGCGCCTGCGACCGCCTGCTCGCCGACGAGTCCCGCTGGGGCTTCCTCGAGGAGCAGTCCTCGGGCTACCGATTCCTACGCCACCGAGCGGTGCGCGCCAGCGAGTCCCGCTCGTACTTCCTCGACAGTAGTGCGCCCAGCGACCCGCCGCACGTCGTGACGACCTTCGACCTGATGCTCCAGCGCCAGGTCGGCATCGCTCTAGACGAGTTGATGGACACGCACAAGCCGGCGCTCGCCATGGCGGTCGCGCTCGACCTCAAGAGCGGTGATGTGCTCGCGGTGGACTCCCGCTCGAGCTATTCGCTGCTTGGCTTCCCGCCGCTGTACCACGAGTTCACCCCGGGCTCGACCTTCAAGGTCAACATCATGGCCTGCGCGATCGAGACTGGCGCGGTCAGCCCGAGCGACACGTTCAACGTGGGCAATGGCACGTACCTGTTCGGCAAGCGTCGCATCCGCGAGGCTGAGTCGAGCAAGACCGGCACGCTGACGGCCGCGCAGTGCCTCGCGCACTCGGTCAATTCGGGTCTCGTGCAGATCGGCGACAAGGTCACGGACGAGTTCCTGCACGGCAAGTTCCGCGCGCTGCACTACTCAGAAGCGCCCAAGAGCGGATTTGGCGGCGAGCGCTCCGGCTACCTGCCCAAGCTGCCGTGGAAGCGCGAGTGGACGCAGGCCTCGATCTCCTTCGGCCACGAGCTGAAGGTCACGCTGTGGCAGCACGCGGCCGGTCTCGCCGCCATCGTGCGCGGCGGTCAATGGCTGCCGCTGCGCGTGCTCGAGGCCGTCGAGCAGAACGGCGAGCGCTTCACGCTTCCGCGCGCTCAGCCCGAGCCGGTCTTCTCGGCTGCGACCTCCGAGACTATCCGCGCGATGATGCAGGTCGGCGCGCGCGAGGGCACGGGCGCCCCGGTGGCGAGCCCGGAGAAGCTCCCGAGGCTGGTCGTCGGGACCAAGACGGGCACGGCGCAGAAGGTCGGCACCGAAGTGTGTCTACACCACGAGCTCGCGCACCAGGCGGACCACTGGAAGCAGGGCACCCGGTGCTCGCGCGAGTGCCGCCTGCAGCTCGTCAACAAGCCGCGCGAGAAGCACTCGGACTGCTACACCTCGAGCATGTGCATCTGGGGCCGCCGCGACGAAGGCGGTCGCGAGGTGCTCGTGCTGGTCGTGGTCGAGGAGCCGCGCGGCGGCCAGAAGTACGGCTCGCGCGTCGCCGGTCCCACGGCCGTGCGCATCCTGAAGGAAGCGCTGGGCGAGACGCGCAACGGCGTGCCCGCGGTCGAGCCGATCACGGCGGGCTTCGCGCCGGCGATCGACGCTCGCAGCGAGCGTGGTATTGAGCAGCCCTGGGCGGAGGTGGGCCGGTGATGGTCACGCTCAAGGAACTCGCCCGCGAATTCGGCGGCGAGCTGCGCGGCGTCTTGGCCGAAGAGGCGCTGCACGACGTACAGATGGACAGCCGTACGGTGGGGCAAGGCGACCTGTTCGCCGCGCTGCCCGGTGCCAGCGCCGATGGCTCGCGCTTCGTCGCTCAGGCGCTCGAGCGCGGCGCGCTCGCGGTACTCTCGCCCGCGCCGCTCGAGCTGCCCTCGAACGTCGCCAATTGGGTCCACCCGCAGGCGCGCGCCATCGCCGGCGCCGCCGCCGCGCGCGTGCACGGCCAGCCCGGCCGGGAGATGTTCGTGATCGCCGTCACGGGCACGAATGGCAAGACCACCACCGCGCACCTCGCCGGACAGCTGCTCGCTGCCTGCGGTCGTCGTCCGGCCGTCCTAGGCACCGCGGGCAACCGCCTCGCGGACGGGGTGCTGCTGAAGGCCACGCACACCACACCCGACGCTCCCGGCCTGCAGCGCCTGCTCGCGCGCCACCGTGCGCTCGGCGGCGACTGCGTGGCGCTCGAGGCGAGCTCGCACGCCCTCGATCAGGATCGCCTCGCCGGCCTCGAGGTCGGTGTCGCGGTCTTCACGAATCTCACGCGCGACCACCTCGACTACCACGGGGACATGGAGCGCTACGCCGCCGCCAAGGCGCGCCTCTTCGCGTCGCTCTCGCGCGGCGCCGCGGCGATCGTCAATGCCGACGATCCCGCTTCCGAACGCATGGCCACCGTCGCGCGTGAGCGCGGGGCGACCGTGCATACGTTCAGTGCCAGGTCGCGCGCCGACCTCTTCGCATCTCGTCTCGAAGTCGACTCACGCGGTACACGTTTTTTCCTCGAAGGGATGGGGATTCAACGGACTGGGGTTTTTCTGCCGCTCGTGGGTCGCTTCAACGTCGAGAATGCGCTGGCAGCTCTGGCTGCGGTGCTCGTGTCGGGGGCGAGCCCTTCCCACGCGTTGGGTGGGCTCGCCCTTGCCTCTTCCGCCCCCGGGCGGCTGGAGCGCGTCGACACGCAATCCTGCGGCTTCGGAGTGCTCGTGGACTACGCGCACACCGAGGACGCGTTGCGCAAGGTGCTATCGACGGTCCGCGAGGGCCTCGAGGCCGAGGGACGCCGTCGGGGCGACCACGGTGGACGGCTCCTGTGCGTGTTCGGCTGCGGCGGTGACCGCGACCGTGGCAAGCGCCCTCTGATGGGCAAGGCGGCGGGGGAGCTCGCCGACCTCGTGTTCCTCACCAGCGACAATCCGCGCAGCGAGGATCCGCGCGCGATCGCGGACGACGTGCTCGCTGGTCTCGACGGGACCAGCGCGCAGGTGACGGTCGAGCTCGATCGCCGGAGCGCGATCCTCGCGGCGCTGCGCGCGGCCCGACCGCACGACGTGGTCCTGCTCGCGGGCAAGGGACACGAGACGACCCAGCAGGTGGGTTCGAGCATCCATGCATTCGACGATCGCGCGGTGGCGGCCGAGCTGCTCACGAGCGGGGCGTGGAGGAGGCAGCAGGGATGATGCGGGTTTCGGACATCCTTCACAGCACGGGGGCGGTGCTCCTGCGTGGCGATGGCGCGAGGACGGTGCACGGGGTGAGCACCGACACGCGCGCGCTGCGTCCGCACCAGCTCTTCCTCGCGCTTTCGGGCCCGAACTTCGACGGAAACCTGTTTGCGCAGGCGGCGTGCCAGCTGGGGGCTGGCGCACTCCTGCTCCGGGGGGACTCGTCCCTCAGGCTGCCGGACCTCCAGGGTGACGTCCCGCTTGTGGTGCACGCAGAGCCCCGCCGCGCGCTCGCCGATCTCGCGCGCTGGCATCGCTCGCGCCTGTCGGCGCCCGTGATCGGCATCACCGGCTCCTGCGGCAAGACGACCACCAAGAACATTCTCGGGCAGCTGCTCGCCACGCGGATGCGCACGGTCGCGAGCCCCAGCTCGTTCAACAATGACGTCGGCGTCCCGCACACGCTGCTGCTCGCGGACGCGACGACGCAGGCGCTGGTGCTCGAGATCGGCACCAACGCGCCCGGCGAGATCGCGGCGCTCGCGCGCATCGCCCAGCCCACGGGCGCGATCATCACCATGATCGGCGCGTCGCACCTCGAAGGTCTCGGCTCGATCGAGGGCGTGGCGCGCGAGAAGAGCGCGCTGTTTGCCAGCCTGCCTGCGGATGGCTTCGCGGTGCTCAACGCCGACTGCCGTCACGCCGACCTGCTGCGTGCCTCGACGCGCGCGCGCGTGATCACGGTCAGCATCGACGGCAAGGCCGAGTTCAACGCGACGAACGCGCTCTTCCACGCTGGCGGCACGACCTTCTGCCTCAACGGGCGCGAGATCTCGTCTCCGCTGCTCGGCTTGCACAACGTCTCGAACCTCGTGTGCGCCCTCGCGGCCTGCCACGGCATCGGGATCGACATCGACGAGCTCCTGCCTGCCGTCTCGGACCTCAAGGGCGGTCACCGCCGCATGGAGCGCCACGAAATCGAGGGACTGGTCGTGTTCGACGACACGTACAACGCCAACCCTGAGTCGGCGCGCGCAGCGGTGCGCTTCCTTTCCGGCCTGCACGGCCGCGGCCGTCGCGTGCTCGTGCTCGGCGACATGCTCGAGCTCGGGACCAGCAGCCCGGAACTGCACCACGCGGTCGGACTCGACATCGCCGCGGGCTCGATCGATCTGCTCGTGCTCGTCGGCGAGCAAGTGCAGGCCACCGCGGCCGGTGCGCTCGAGGGCGGAATGCCCGCGTGCTCGGTCGTGTACCTGAAGGATGCGGGCCAGGCCGCGACGGAGCTCGACGGGATCCTTCGGCAGGGTGACACCGTGCTGCTCAAGGCTAGCCGGCGCATCGGCCTCGATCGCGTCGTCGATCACCTGCACAATCGTCAGGGGACGGGGGTGGGCTAGATGTTCCCCGCGCTGCTCGAGGAGCTCTTCGGAGCGAGCCTGTTCGGCTACATCAGCTTCCGCGTCGCGGCGGCCGCGTTGACGGCCTTCGCACTCGCCCTGTGGACCGGCGCGCCCGTGATCCGCTGGCTGCGCGCGCACAAGGTCGGCGAGGACGTCACCAAGACCGACAGCGCCGATCTCGCGAAGCTCGGCGATGCGATGGGCAAGAAGAACACGCCGACGATGGGGGGCAGCTTCCTGATCGGCTCGCTGCTCGCGAGCGTGCTCCTGTGGGCGCGCCTCGACAACATCCACGTCGTGCTCGCAGTGCTGCTGACGGCGGGCCTCGCCGCGGTCGGCTTCGTCGATGACTACAAGAAGCTCACGATTCCCAAGTGCAAGGGACTGAGCGCAGCCGCGAAGCTGCTCGGCCAGACCGTCGTCGTGCTCGGCGTGATCGGCGCGCTCGTCTTCTACGCGCACTACAGCGGCCGCGAAACGTTGCTCACACTTTATCCCCCTTTCCTGAAGAACTCGGCGATCGAGCTCGCGCAGTGGGGAGTGCTCGGGATCCTGCTGTTCGTCGGCTTCCAGTGGCTCGTCGTCACGGGCTCGTCGAACGCGGTCAACATCACCGACGGTCTCGACGGTCTCGCCGCGGGCTGCACGCTGATCAGCGGGCTCGCGCTGATGATCTTCTGCTACGTCACCGGTCGTCCCGACTGGACCGAGTACCTCGCGATCCCGCACGTGAAGGCCGCTTCCGAGATGGCCGTCGTCGGTGGAGCGATGTGCGGCGCCTGTCTCGGGTTCCTCTGGTACAACGCGTTCCCGGCGCGCGTGTTCATGGGCGACTCGGGCTCGCTGCCGCTCGGTGGATTGCTCGGCTGGATGGCGGTCGTCGCCAAGCAGGAGCTGGTGCTGCCGCTGATCGCGCTCGTGTTCGTCGCCGAGCTCGGCTCGAGCTGGATCCAGAAGGTCTATTACAAGCGCACGGGCGGGAAGCGCGTCTTCACCGTCGCGCCGCTTCACCACGGCCTGCAGCTCTACGGAGCGATCTTCGAGCTTCCGGCGGACGTGAAGGCGCAGCGCGCTGCGCATCGCTGGCACGAGGTCACCGTCACGACCCGCCTGTGGATCGTCTGCGCGCTGTGCGCGACGGCCAGTCTCGCCCTGTTGAAGGTGCGCTGAGGAGAGAGCCATGGAAAGCACTCGTTCCCTCCTTGCGACCGCAACCAGTAGTGGAGGTGTCGCCCGCGAGCACCAGACCACGATCTTCGAGCGCCTGCGCGAGATCCACAAGAGAGTCGAGCGCCACGATCCGGTCGCGCCGTCCGTGGCCATCTTCTGTTGCGTGCTCGCGCTCTCGGCGCTCGGCATGCTCGTGCAGGCGAGCCACGCAGCCACGACGCTCGCTCCCGCGGAATTCACCAGCGAGCTGCTCGAGCAGGTCCTGTTCCGCACCGGCGGCATCACGGTGATGCTGCTCGCAGCTCGCGTCGGCACCGCCGGCGTGCGGCGCTACATCCCGGCCCTGATGTTCGGGATGGCGATCCTGCTCTTGCTGGTGTTCGTGCCTGGCATCGGATCCCAGATCAACGGCTCGCACCGCTGGATTGACCTCGTCGTGGTCAAGTTCCAGCCCTCCGAGCTGGCCCGCATCGTGCTGGTGGTGTGGGTCGCCGATCGTTGCACCAAGCTCGGTCCGCTGGTCACCGACTGGCGCAAGGGCGTGGTCCCGGTCTTCGCGGTGATCTGCTTCTACGCGGGTCTCGTCGCGGTCGAGACGGACTTCGGCGGCGCGATCCTGCTGTTCCTGTGCGCCGCGGCCACGCTGTGGATCGGTGGTGCGCACACGCGGCACGTAGTCATGCCGATGTCGGTGGCCGGTACTTCGCTGATGGTGATCGGCTTCACGCTGATCCCTTACATCAAGAAGCGCATCCTGATGTTCTTCGGCACCCAGAACAACCAGCAGGTGACGGACGCGAAGTCGGCCATCGCGAGCGGCGACCTGTTCGGCGTGGGTTACGCGCACGGACCGCTGCGCAACCACGGCGTGCCGTACCTCGAGTCCGACTTCGTATTCGCCCAAGTGGGCGAGGAACTCGGCTTCTTCGGGATGCTGCTCGTAGTCGGACTGTTCGTGGCGCTCTTGTGGTACGGCCTGCGCCTCGTGCTCTCGATCAAGGACCGCTTTGACGCGCTGGCGACGTTCGGGCTGATGATCTCGACCTGCCTGCAGGGAATGCTGCACGTACAGATCGTCGCCGGACTGGCGCCGCCCAAGGGCATGACGTTGCCGTTCCTCTCGCACGGCGGCACGTCCCTGATTGTTTCGTCTCTCGGTGTTGGTCTCGCCCTTGGCGCGGCCCGCCGCTGGTCTCTCGAACGCGAACAGGTCGTCACGCGCGCGTGACGGCTGCCTCTCTCACTCAACCAAACGGAGTCCCATTCATGCAGAAGATCGAACGTTACGGCGTCATCGCCTTGGTCGTCCTCCTCGTTACCATCCTCGCCGTCTCCCTGTGGGGTGAAGGCTCGAGCTGGAAGTTCTGGGAGAAGAAGGATGCGGAGGCCACTACGGCTGATGCTTCCAAGCTGCGCCGCAGTCCCTACACGCCGCCGTCGGCCGACGGCAGCGTGACCCCGGTTGCGGGCGAGCTCGGTGGTCTGCCGATCTCGACCGGCACCGACCCGCTCATCACCCCGATCGTCCTCGACGGCCCCACCGCTGCTCCGATCGGCGGCGCACCGCTCGCCGGCGGCGCTCCGGCCCCGCTCCTCAGCCCGATCCAGCCCGTCGGCATGATCCCGGTGATCGGTGCCCAGCCGCTGACGAGCGCCTCGGCTCCGGTCGTGCGCACCGGCGATATGGTCGCGACTCCGGTCACGGCCGGCGGCGTGCGCACCTACACGGTCAAGAGCGGCGACACTCTCGGTGGCATCGCCAGCCGCGAGCTCGGCACAGCCTCGCGTTGGACCGAGATCCAGTCGCTGAACGCGAACGTCACCCCCCAAAACCTCAAGGTCGGAACGACCCTGAACCTGCCCGCCGGTGGCCGTGCGGTCGCCGCCAGCGCACCGCGCAGCGAAGGCAAGAACGACGCCCCGAAGAGCAAGCCGGCAACGGGCCGCACCTACATCGTGAAGAACGGCGACTCGCTCTCGCGCATCGCCAGCCGCGAGCTCGGCGACGCCGGTCGCTGGACCGAGATCCGCGACCTGAACCCCGGCCTCAATCCCGATCGCCTCAAGGTCGGCGCCGAGATCGGTCTCCCCAAGGGCACGACCGTCGCCAAGGCCGGGTCGCGCGAGACGACGACTGGCTGGAGCCCCCGCGCCTCAGGCAAGTCGCTGGTCCAGTGAGCGAGCGCTTCAAGCTCCTGTTCCTCACGGGCTGCATGTTCGTGGTGGGACTGCACCTCGAGGGGTCGATCCGACTCCTGCTCGAGGGCTGGTTGGGTCCGTACAGCGCCGAGCTGCGCGTGGCGGACGAGAGCCCGGCAGCCGGCACCGTCGCGGTGTCGGCCAGCCTGGCCGAGGCCGAATGGACGCCGGGCAACGCGCCCGGCCTGTAGTCGTGACCGGCGCGAGGAGGGCAGGGGAGTGAGCACGGTGCTTGAAGTCGTCGACACCAACCGAGACGCTGCGTCGTCGGATTCGATGGACCGTTCGCACCACCTGCCTTCCGCCGCGCGTCGCCCCGGCTTGCGCATCGCGCTCGCGGGCGGCGGCACCGGCGGCCACATCGTGCCGGGTCGCCACCTGCTCGCCCAGCATCCTGGCAACCTCGCCGACGTCCTGTGGTTCTGCACAGGACGGCCGGTCGAGCAGCGCGCCTTCGCGGGGCTCGCGGAAGAGCTCGGCTCGATCCCGCTCGAGCGCGTGGCCCTCGCGCTCGAGCCCGATGGTGGCGGTGCGCCGCGCATCGGTGGACTCGCTCTGCGCACGCTGCCCGCCGTGCGCGCCGCCCGCGCGGCCCTGCGCGCCCGCGGCAGCGAAGTGCTCGTGGGACTCGGCGGCTTCACGTGCCTGCCCGCGGTCGTCGCGGCTCGCACGCTGGGGATCCCTGTCGCGCTGCTCGAGATCAATGCCGTGCGCGGCAAGGCGACGCGCTGGCTGGCGCCGTTCGCGGCGCGCGTATTCCACGCCTGGCGCGGTACGCTACCGGACGGTCGCACGAGCGCGAAGGACGTGCTGTGTGGACCGCCGCTCGCGCCGCAGTTCGCTGCCGGTGCCGTGAGCGCAGAACGCCAGCGCTCCGCGCGTGCGGCGCTGGGCTTCGTTCCCGGACGACCGCTGCTCGTCGTGCTCGGCGGCAGTCAGGGCGCGGGCGCTCTCAACACGTTCGTCGCCTCGCAGCTCGGTGAGTTCCTGCGCCAAGGAGTGCAGGTGCTCCATCAGACCGGACCGGGTCGCATCGGCCAAGGCGCCGACGAACGCGCGGGCTATCGCAAGCTCGAGTTCGTGCACGATGTTCACGGCGCGCTCGCTGCGGCCACGCTGGTGCTGTGCCGCGGCGGCGCCTCGACGCTGGCAGAAGTGGCGGCCCTGCGTCGCCCCGCATGGGTCGTGCCGTATCCGCATCACGCGGACCGACATCAAGAGCGCAACGCGCGCGAGCTCGGCGAAGGTGTCGAGCTCGTCGCCGAGTCGCGCCTCGACGCAAGCTTCGCGCGCGAGCTCGTGCAACGCACGCTCGCCAGCGGCGAACCCGAACTCGCCCGCCGCGCGGCGGTGCTCGAACACGCGCTGCCGCTCGACGCTGCGGAGCGCATCTGGAAGGAACTGGCGCCGCTGGCGCGTTCGAGCCGCGAATTCGCGGCGAACGCTTGAGTCCACGCTCTGCGAAGGAGATATCTGGCCCGATGCTTGAACAAGGCACGACTCGCCCCGATCCGTTTCTCGCGCGCCTCGCCGACTTCCGGCCGCGCGCCCCGCGTCTTTGCCGTCCGATCTCGGTCCTGCCGAAGCGCATCCACCTGCTCGGCGCCGGTGGGGCGGGTGTCTCGGGAGCGGCGCGCGTGCTCGTCGCGCACGGGCACGTGCTCAGCGGCCACGACCGCTCCGAGGGCGAGCATGTGAAGCTCCTGCGTTCCCTCGGCGTCGAGGTCGAGGTGTCGCCCCAAGAGACTGCGCGCCTGCCGCGCGACGTCCAGCTGGTCGTGCGTTCGGCCGCAATCTCGCTGCAGAGCCCGGCGGTGCGCGAGGCACTGGAGCGCGCTATCCCGGTGCTCAAGTACAGCGAAGCCCTCGGTCGCATCACGCCGTTCGGTCGCACGCTCGGTGTCGCCGGTACACATGGCAAGACCACCACGAGCTGGATGCTCTACCACGCCCTGCGCGGGCTCGCGCTCTCGGTGTCCGACGGCTCGCTCCCGCAGCCGGGCGCCATCGTCGGCGGCGTGTGCCGCAAGGTCGCTTCCAACGCCGCGATTCATGACGACGGTGGCTGGTTCGCGGTCGAGTCCTGCGAGTACGACCGCTCATTCCTGAACCTCTCGCCGCACGGCTCGATCGTCATCAACGTCGAAGCGGACCACCTCGACTACTTCGGCGACTTCGAGCAGATCAAGGGTGCCTTTGCGCGCTTCGTCGAGCGCGCTCCGGTGAACGGCCTCCTCATCCTCGGCGCCGACGTGCCCCGCTCGGTCGAGCAGGCTGCGCGCGCTCCGGTGTGGCGCATGAAGCGTGACTTCGATGTCGCGCTGCTGCGCGAGCGCAGCGGCTACTTCACCTTCGGCATGCGCGGACCCGGCTTCGAGGTCGGCGCGGTCAACCTCGGCGTCCCCGGCAACTTCAACGCGCTCAACGCCGGTTGCGCGATCGCCCTTGCGGTCGGCCTTGCGGCGCGCGAGTGGAAGATGGATCCCAACGAGGCCGCGTTTTATGCCGCCCGGGGGATCGAGCAGTACTGCGGCAGCCAGCGGCGCTTCGAGTCGTGGGGCTCCCACGGTGGCGTCGAGGTCGTGCACGACTACGCGCACCACCCGACCGAGGTCAACGTCACGCTCGAGGCCGCGAGCCGCGTGTTCCCCGGCCGCAAGCTGCACGTGCTCTTCCAGCCGCACCAGCACAGCCGTACAGCGCGCTTCCTCGCGGAGTTCGCCGACTCGCTGCGCCGCGCGGACCGCGTGGTCGTCGCCGATGTCTACGGCGCGCGCGCGCACGTCGATGGCGAGAACGCCGCGGGCGCCTCGGACCTCGTCGATCGGCTGCGCGCGGCCAATGTCGACGCGCACTGTGGTGGCAGCGGCCGCTCCGCGGTCGAGGCGTTGTGCGAAGGACTGCGTGGGGACTGCGCCGTGCTCGTGCTCGGCGCCGGCGACATCGTGGACGTCCGTGACGACCTCATCCTTGAACTGGCCTGTCGCCGCGCTTCGTGACGCGGAGCTCCGCGACCGCACCTACATGCGGGTCGGCGGGCGTGCACGCTGGCTCGTCGAGCCGGCGACGCCGGACGAGCTGCGTCTCGCCATCCTGACGGCGCGCGAGCGCGGCTTCGTGCCCCGTATCCTCGGCGGCGGCTGCAACATGATCATCGAGGATGGCCTGCACGACTGCGTGGTGATCACCACGGACCGCATGAAGCGCTGCTTCAGGCCCATGCGCGGCTCGGCCAGCTTCGAAGAGGAGAGCCAACGCAGCGAGCTCGTGCATATGCCTCCGGCGGAGGATCCGCGGCTCGTGGTCTGGGCCGGCACGACCCTGCAGAAGCTCTGCAGCACGGCGACGGAGCTCGGGATTTCGGGCATGGAGTGCCTCGCGGGCGTTCCGGGACAGCTCGGTGGCGGCGTGGCGATGAACGCGGGCGGGCGTTACGGCGAGATGTGGGACTCCGTCGAGGTCGTGCGCGTGATCGAGCCCGACGGTCGCATGCTCGACCTCCCGCGCGCGGAGTGCACGCCGCGCTACCGCAACGGCGGGCTCGGCGGCGAGCGTGTGGTCGCCGGCGCGATCCTGCGCCTCGTTCCGCAGACGCGCGCCGAGGTTCGCGAGCGCGCAAAGCAGTACTTGCTCGAGAAGAACAAGGTGCAGCCGGTGATGGAGTGGTCCGCGGGCTGCGTGTTCAAGAACCCCGACAAGCAGCGCTCCGGTGGCCTGTCCGCGGGCCAGCTCGTCGAGCGTTGCGGCCTCAAGGGCCGCGAGCGTGGCGACGCGTATGTGAGCCCGCAGCACGGCAACTTCGTGATCAACCGCGCTCACGCGAGCTCGGACGACATCCTCGGCCTGATCGAGGAAGTCCGCGCCGAGGTGGCGAGCCAGACCGGCGTCGAGCTCGAGCTCGAGGTCAAGGTCTGGCGGCGCGAGCCCCGCTAGGACACTCCAAGTCCTCCGCGGGTGGAACCTTGCGCTGGCCCGGAGGGCTCCGGTTTTCCGAGCTTTGGAAGGTGTTTTTCAGTTCTGGGACGCGTCCCACGGAGCGCCTCGGATTGCTACGGCTCAGGCCGGATCTTGCCGAAAGCTCGGGTACGGCCGTCGCAGGCCTCCGAATCAACGCAACGACTCTGGGCTGTCTTCTCCCCACCCTCTTCTTCCGCCGATTCCCCATCGGTATCGCCCGGGTCGAAACGCTGGTTCGCGCATGCGACGGCCTCTACTCTTTTCCAGCGCTTCCCCCCGGAGGAGGCGCGCCGTCGCGAGGCCAGGTCGGCCCCGAGGACGTCCACAGGTCCGGGAGAGGCCGTCGCAGGTTGCGACGGACACGCCCCCGGGAAGACCCGAGGGAAGGAGACAGCCAGCATGTGCTCTGAGCACGATCCGCGCGACAACGGGCCGTTCCCGCTTTCCACCCTGCGCCACTCGGTCTCGCACCTAATGGCGAGCGCCGTCCAGAAGCTCTACCCCGGCGCGAAGTTCGGCTTCGGCCCCGCGATCGAGCACGGGTTCTACTACGACATCGAGCTCTCCGAGCCGGTCGAGGACAAGGACCTGCGCAAGATCGAGAAGGAGATGGAGCGCATCGCCAAGCGCACGCCCGAGCTGGTGCGCGAGGAAGTCTCGCGCGCCGACGCGAAGACGCGCCTCGGCGCGAAGGACCAGAACTACAAGGTCGAGGCGGTCGACCTGATCCCCGAAGGCGAGACGATCACCTTCTACCGCCACGGCGACTTCGAGGACCTGTGCGAGGGCCCGCACGTGGACCGCCTCGATCGCGGCTTGCACTTCAAGCTGCTCAACATCGCCGGCGCGTACTGGCGCGGTGACGAGAAGCGACCGATGCTGCGCCGCATCTACGGCACCGCCTTCTGGAAAAAGGAGGAACTCGACGCGCACCTCGCGTGGCTCGAGGAGGTCAAGCAGCGCGACCACCGCAAGCTCGGCACCGAGCTCGATCTCTTCAGCACGCACGCGGAGGCCGGATCGGGCTTCGTGTTCTGGCACCCGCACCTCGGCGCGGTCCGTCGCGCGATCGAGGAGTTCATGTTCCAAGAGCAGGCGCGGCGTGGCTACGACTTCGTCTACACGCCCCACGTGCTGCGCGAGGAACTGTTCAAGACCTCGGGCCACCTCGAGAACTACGGCGACATGATGTACGAGGGCTTTGGCATCGAGAACGCGCGCTACCGCGTGAAGCCGATGAACTGCCCCGGTCACGTGATGATCTACGCCACGCGCGCCCACAGCTACCGCGATCTGCCGCTGCGCATGGCGGAGCTCGGCACCGTGTACCGCTTCGAGCGCTCCGGCGTGCTGCACGGGATGATGCGCGTCCGAGGCTTCACGCAGGACGACAGCCATATCTTCTGCACGCCCGACCAGCTCGAAGAGGAGATCGCCGGCGTCGTCGAGCTCATCGACATGGTGCTGCGCACCTTTGGCTACACCTACACGGCCTATCTCGCGACGCGGCCCGAGAAGGCGATCGGCGAGCCCGCGATCTGGGAGCGCGCGACCAAGGCGCTGCAGGGCGCGGCGGATCGCGTCAAGCTCAAGCTCGAGCTCGACGAGGGCGGAGGCGCGTTCTACGGGCCCAAGATCGACTTCAAGGTCAAGGACTCGCTCGGCCGCGAGTGGCAGATGTCCACGGTCCAGTGCGACTTCAACCTGCCTGAGCGCTTCGACATCCATTTCACCGACTCCGATGGCCAGCAGAAGCGGCCGATCATGGTGCACCGCGCCATCCTCGGCTCGCTCGAGCGCTTCGTCGGCGGCCTGATCGAGCACTTCGCGGGCAAGTTCCCCGTGTGGTGCTCCCCCAAGCAGGTGGCGGTGATCCCGATCCGCGAGGAGCACACGGCATACTGCAAGAAGCTCGAGGCGGAGCTGCGCGGCGACCTGTACCGGGTCGATTGCATGGACGCGCCGGGCCACATGAACAACAAGATCAAGGATGCGCAGCAGCAGCAGATCCCGTTCATGCTGATCGCTGGCGAGCGCGAGGCCGCGGAGGGCACGGTCGCCGTGCGCCGTCGCGGCACGCGCGAGCAGCAGGTCATGCCGTTCGCCGAGTTCAAGGCGCTGCTCGACCGCCTGCGCAGCACGCGCTCGCTCGGGCTCGAGTAGCGAGCGCGAGTAGCGACGCGAGATTCCATGCGCGGCCTGTCCGGAATCGCTCCGGGCGGGTCGCGCTCGCTTCAGCGCAGCTCGATCTCGGAGAAGCCGCCCACGGGCTGCAGGCTGCCTTTGTCCCACGCGAGCACGCGGATGCGCAGGCTGCGGACCACGGCCGGCTTCGGCAGCGCGAGCTCATGCTTCCTGAGCATGTCTTCGGGGAGCTCGAACTCGATCGGCGTCATGTCCTTGTTGAGATACAGCGCGACGCGCCGGATGCGGCCGAGCTGGCCAAGGGTGGCGCGACTGGAGTCGTACTGACTGAGCAGCACCAGCTTCGTGCGTTGTGCCTTTTCGAGATCGAGCGTGATCGAGGGCTCGGAATCGGTGGGTGCGAAGGCCCAGCCCGTGCCCTGGTAGCCGTCGCAGATCGCTCCAGCGTGGGTGAAGCTCGCTAGCTGCGAGGTGCAGCGGGCGCTCACTTCGGTCTGCTCGAGCTTGTTGGATGCGTAGGCTCGCGCGTACTCGAGCATCCACGGCTGGAAGACATCGCGCGCCACCACCTCCAGCGGCGCCGATTCGAGCACCTCGATCATCTTGCTAGGAGTCGCGAGGTCCGTGGGGAGGGCCACATGCACCCGGGCCTGCATGGTGTGCGGTCCGTCCGTCTCAAACGCGTGCTGCATCGAGAAGCGCTCGTCCTTCCACGGCACAAGCTGGTCGACATCGCGCGTCTCCACCAGCTTGCCATCGACGAGGAACTCGACCTTGTCTATGTGCAGCGCCGCGTTCACACCATCGCCATGCCCGTAGGCTTCAACAGTTCCGGGCGAGAAGCCGCTGATCCAGCAGCCGATGCGCGCACGACCGGCGGCGCGGAGCCAGACGGGCTCGGCGGGGGCCTCGGCGGTCCACGTGTCCTGCACCGTGCTGTTGCCACCGGAGCTCGGCGCGGTCGCCTTGGTCAAGAACAACAGTGCGAAGCACGTGTTCGAGAGCGGCAGGGGCTCCACGGGCCAGTCAACCGGACCGCCGGTGCGCCACTCGCCGTCGTCATGCTGCTCGCGCACGAGCCGAGCTGCGCCAAGCCGGTACCAGTCGTACTCGCCGATCAGTTCGACCTGCATCAGGGAACCGACGCGCTCGAGACCGTACAGCCAGTAGAAGTGCCACGCGGGCGCGCCGTGCGGATTGCCCTCGACGGAGAACTCGCGCTCGAGCCACGCGAGACCCATGCGTTGCGCACGCTCGAGCGAGCGTCCGAGGGGCGGGGGCAGGTCCCGGCCAGCGCCTTCCTTGGCGATGCCGAGGATCGAGATTCCGGCGGCGGTCATCGAAGCGCTCGGCGTCTCGCGCTCGCCGGGCATGTAGCCAAAGCCGGCCACCTCGCGCTTGCCGGTGAAGCTCTTCCCCGCAGCCGCCGCGACCTCGATGTCCCGCGGAGTCTGCTGGTACTTGAGTGTGCCCTCGACGAGCTCGGTCCAGACATCCTTGGGGATCTTGAGGCCCGAGTGCGCGGCCGCGCGCAGCCCGAGCGCCGCGTACTGCGTGTTCGAGAGGTCGACGTACACGCTCGCGTGGTTGGGATAGCCCCACGTGCCCTCGCCCCTGATGCACGTCGAGAGCAGGAAGTCGACGAGCTCCTTCATGCGGTCCTTCCAGCGATCCGGAGGGCCGAGGGCGTCGAGCGCGAGCAGCTGCGTCGACACCGAGTAGTTGTGGGTCGGAAAGCCGCCTTCGAGGAACGCGGCTGCGCGTTGCAGCGCGGGATGCTCGGCGCTCACGCGGCACTTGCGCAGCGTGTAGATCACGAGCCCCGTCTCGCCGTTACGCCGATCGAAGTGCGCCACGGGCTCGCGCAGGTCGCTGCCCCAAGAGCCATCGCGGTTTTGCATCGCGAGCAGTCGCTCCACGCCGCGATCGATCGCCGCGTTGACGCCCGCCTGCAGCTCGCCGAGATGGGCGGCTGGCCGCTCCTGTGCAGTTGCACACGGCAGGAGTGCGAGCAGGGAGCACGTCCAGAGAGCCATGGCACCCGATGCTAGCTGCGCCTTGGGAGCCGGCAAGAGGCTCGCTCAGTCGCCGGCCCAGCTGAACGCAGCCCAGGCGAGCCCCGCGATCAACGCGTACTTGGAAGCGTAGTAGAGCTTGCGATTCATGCGCGACTTGACACCGCGAAAGAAGGCCTTCAGGTGGAAGAAGACGGGCGTGATGTGGTTCAGCAGCCCGCGCTTCTCGTGCTTCTCGTTGTGGCTCGCCGTGATGCCGTAGCCGTAGCGCACGAGGAGCTGGTTCAGGGCGCGCACGAAAGGCGTGTGCAGCGGGCGCGTGAAATCCACGAACAGGATCAGGCGCGGCTCGTCGGTCGCGTTCTCGGCCCAGTGGATGTAGGTCTCGTCGAAGACGCAGTCCTCGCCGTCCTTCCATGTGTACTCGATCCCGTCGACCCAGATGCGGCACCCTTCCTTGCGCGGGCACAGGAGTCCGAGGTGATAGCGCAGGGAACTCGCAAACGGATCCCGATGGCGACCGAGCTTCGAGCCCGGCGGCAGGAGCGTGAACGCCGCCGCGTTCAGGTCGGGAATCGAGCGCAGGAGCTCGACGGTGCGTGGGCAAATCTGCAGCGCGGACGGCAGGAAGTCGCCGTACCACTTCATGTGGAAGCGCTTCCAGCCGAGCTTCTTGAACGAAACGAAGGCAAGGTCCTGCTGCTCGGCGTTGTAGTCGATCCGCCCCTCGCTGTAGGCGGCCACGGCCTCGTCGCGGATCGTCGTCCAGTTGTCGCGCAGCTTCGCCAACTGCGGAAACCGGCTCGGCGGCAGGAACGGGTCCTTCGGAACCGCGGAGAAGAGATAGAAGAGCGTGTTGAGCGGCGCGAACAGGCCGGAGTGCTCGGTCAACTGGCGCTCGAGCCGCATGCGCACACGGCCGCGGAAGTGCACGAAGAGCGCACAGGCGAGCCACAGCCCGAAGACGAGCGTGGCAGGGTGAGTCAGGAAGGTGCGCAGGCTTTCCAGATGAACTCCGATGGGGCAGGAAGATTCCAACTTCTCCCCTTGCGGGCAAGTGTCAAACCGGATGGGCTGCCGGGGAAGCGGCCTTCAGCGCGGTGACCAGCCGGGCGGTTGCGGCCTCGAGGCTGATCGGCTCATGGAAGCCGAAGTCGCGCCGGGCGGGTTCCATGGAGTAGGAGTGGGAGCGCGCGAGCTGCAGGGCCACGAAGCGCGTCATCGGCGGCTCGCTTCCGAGGCGCGCCAGCCACCACAGGGCCTCGCAGGCAGTGCCAGCGGTGTAGGCGAGGGAGAACGGCAAGCGTCGTCGGACGGGGGTGATGCCGAGCTCGCGCAGAAGCCCGTCGATCCAATCCCACAGGCGCACCGGGCGCTCCTGGCCGACGAAGTAAGCGCGACCCGCGTGCGGCGCATCCGGTCGCAGGCCGAGCGCGGCAGCGACGTGAGCGGCCACGGCAGTCTCGACCGCGCATAGCGTGACCTCGTTCTCGCCGTCGCCCACGCGCGCGAGCTTGCCGGCGCGTGCACGCGCGAGCAGGCGCGGGACGAGATGCGGGTCGCCCGGGCCGAAGATGAGATGCGGGCGCAGCGCGCACGTCGCGAGGCCCCAGCGGCCGTTGGCCGCGAGGACTTCCCGCTCCGCGATCGCCTTCGTGGCGGGGTAGGAGCAGAGATAGCCGTGCGGGTAGGGGAGGTCATTCGAGGCGTCGACATGGTCGCGGCCATCGAACACGACGCTCGGCGAGCTCGTGTACACGAGTCGCTTCACACGGCGCTGCTCGCACGCCGCAAGCACGTTCTGCGTGCCCGTCACGTTGCTCTCGACGTACTCGCGCTCCGGTCCCCACACGCCGGTCTTGGCCGCGACGTGGAAGACGATATCGGCGTTCTTGAAGGCGTTGCGCAGCGCTTCGCGATCGGACAGGTCGAGCGGTGCGTGGCGCACGCCGAGCGCCACGAGCTCCGGCACGGGCTTGCGCGAGCCGGCGACGACCTGATGGCCCTCGCGCACGAGCTCCGCAGCGAGGCGACTGCCGAGGAATCCGTTCGCTCCCGTGACGACCGCCCTCATCGCGGCTGCTCCGCGGCCCAGCGAGCGAGAGCGGGGCGGTCGATCTTGGCGTTGTGGCGTACGTCGACGGGGAACGACTCGTGGAACAGGACGCGCGTCACGGTCCGCGTCGCAGGATTGCGGTGCCCATGCCCGAGGAGCTCGCGTGCGAGTGTGTCCGACGCCTGCGAAGCGCTCTCGAGCTCGACGACGAGCACGGGCTCCTGCGCTCCGCGTTCGCCGATCCCGACGAGCGCCGAGCGTCGCACGGACCGGTGAGTGTTGAAGATATTCTCGATCGCGACAGGGTAAAGCGTTCCGCCTACCGACTCCACTCGGTGCGATTTGCGACCCAAGAACCACAGGCGACCAGCGTCGTCCTCGCGGACGATGTCGCCCATGCGATGCCAGACGGTCTGTCCGTCGCGGATCTTGGCGGCGGCCGTGTGCGCGGGCTCCTGTTCATACTCGCGGGTGACCTGCGCACCCTTGACGACAAGCTCGCCAGGCTCGCCAGGCTGCACGCACAGGGAATCACTCCAGTCCTCGATGGGTTCGTCGCTGATGCGGACTACGCGGACCGCAATGCTGCTCGTCGGCCACCCGACGCAATTGCCCCAGCCGCCCTCCGTGCGCACGCGATGCTCGGCGAGCACGGCGCGACCGTTCATGCTCGAGACAGGCAGGGACTCGGTCGCACCGTAGGGCGTATGGACGTCTCCGCGGTCCCCGAGGATCGAGAGGCAGTCCTCGATCAGCGGCGGATGGACGGGCGCACCCGCGATCATCAGGCGCTCGAGATGCTCGAGCACAATCCCGCGTTCGCGAGCCCAAGGCGCGACGCGGCGCCAGATGGCGGGTGAGCCGAAGCACTGCACGGCGCGATGCTCGCGCAGCGCGCGCACGACCTTTTCTGGCTTGGCGCGCGCGGGGTGCGAGAAGTCGATCTCTGGCAACACGGTCGAGAGCCCCAAGGCCGGTCCAAAGAGCGCGAAGGGAGCAAAGCAGGCGACATCGACGTCGCCTGCGCGCATCGCATACAGTTCCTGCAGCGCGGCGACCTGCGCGCGAAGCATGCCGTGCGTGTAGGGAACTCCCTTGGCGGGTCCGGTGGAGCCCGAGGTGAAGAGCACGGCCGCCGCGTCGTCGGCGCACGTCGCAGCTTGCGCGGGCACCGCACGGGCTGCGCGGCGCAGGCTCGAGAGCGTGCGTCCACCGAGCGGCAGCGCGCCATGGACGATGGTCACCTCGACGGAGCGGAAAGCCGCGGGAAAGACGAGCTTCAGCGCGCAGGCGAGCGGGAGGCCAACGAAGCAGCGCGGGGCCATGCGCTCGACACAGCGCAGCACACCTACGCGGCCCATGGCCGGATCGATCAGCACCGGCTGGGCGCCGAGGCGAAACAGCGCGTAGATCAGGACCACCCAGTCGATGCTCGGGCGGACAAAGACGCTCACCTTGTCCCCGCGGCGCAGCCCTGCATGAGCGAGTGCCGCATGCTCGCGCTCGATGCGCTGCTGTAGCTCGCGATAGGTCACGTGACGCCAGCCCGCACCGTGGGGCTCCGCGAGCGCGCGAGCATCGCCACGGCGCCGCGCGTTCTCATGGACGAGCTGCGCGACGTTGAAGAGCTCGCTCACGATCGCGACGGGTGGCGGGAGAGGAACGCCGAGATCCACTCGAGCACTTGCGCGGGCGCGTCCTCGGTGACCCAGTGGCCCGCGTCGTCGACCTTGTGGGACTCGGCAGCGGGGAAGCGGCGTTCCCACTCGCGGCGGAAATCGGGCGTGAAGCACCAGTCGCGCTCGCCCCAGATCAGGCATAGCGGTCTGTCCCGCAGGCGTTCGAGTCCGCGCTCGATCGCGACCAGCGTCGGGTGCGAGGGATGCTCCGGCGAGAGCGGAATGTCCTCGACGAAGCGCAGGGTCGCGATGCGATCCTGCCAATTCGAGTAGGGAGCGAGCAGGCCCTTCTTCGCCAGCGGCGCGAGCCCGCGCTCCGTGGCCATGAACGTCGCGGCGCGCGCGAAGGCGTTCAGCCCACGCACGGCCATCGTCCCCAACAGCGGGATGCGGCAGGCGCGGATGCGCAGCGGAGCTTTGAGACCCGTGAAAGCCGCCGTGTTCATCGCGATGGCGCGTTCGATGAGCTCCGGCCTCCGTTCGCCGAGGCCGAATCCGATCGCGCCACCCCAGTCGTGAACCACGAGCGTGATTCGCGCGAGTCCTAGGTGCGTCACGAGACGCTCGACGTTGCCGACGTGTTGCTCGAGCCGGTAGCCCCAGTTCTGCGGCTTTTCCGACAGTCCGCAGCCGACGTGATCGGGCGCGATGCAGCGATAGCGCCTGGACAGCTCGCGCACGAGGTTGCGCCACAGGAAGGACCAGGTCGGATTCCCGTGCAGGAACAGCAGCACCTCGCCGTAGCGTGGACCTTCGTCGATGTAGTGCAGCGCTCCACCGTCGACCGCAAGGAAGTGGGGCTCGAAAGGGTATTCGCTGGCGAACTCGCGCACGAGCTCGCGGGCTGCCTGCGTCCTGTCGATGGTCGCGGTCACGAGGCGACCTCACGCCGCGAGCCGAGTGGGCGCTCGTGCAGGACAAAGCTGGGCAGGACGCCTTCCGGCGTGCAGACAGAGACGACGTGATCGGCAAAGACCCGCTGGTGCACGATGCGCGGCAAGTCTTCAAAGCGCATTTCGAGTTCCTGTGCCCCGACGCGCACGATGCGACAACGCGACAGGGCCTGAAGGCCGACGCCGAACTCCTTGAGGAGCGCTTCCTTACCCGTCCACGTGCGCAGGAAGCCGTCCTCGCCCCGTGTCGCAAACAGCGCGAGTTCCTCGGCGTGGAGAATGCGGTCCACGAGATCGGGCCGAATGTCGCGACGCTCCTCCACGTCCACACCGATGCTGGAAGGCCAAACCGCTCCGGCGACGCGTGCCGGCGAGTGACTCAGCGACCAGTGCCAGCCGCGGCTGGGTTGCGGGACCTCCTCCGAGTCCTTGCGGAGCTCCGCGATCGGGGATCCCTGCGCGGCCGCACTCGCCCATACGGCGCGCCGAGCATGGTCGCGCTGCAGCTCGACCCGCTCGTGCCCGCGCGGCAGGACCTCTGGAAGCGGCGCGATGACGACCACCGGGCCGTTCACGTGGCGGTGCCCCCAGAGTTGAAGCGTCGCACGATCTCGCGATCGAAGAAGTTGAAGCCCATACCGGCATCGACGACGAGTCCCTGTCCGTTGATGCCCGAGGAGCGCGGGGAGAGCAGAAAGACAGCCGTGCTGGCGACTTCCTCGGTCTTCAGGGCCGAGTGACGCAGGGTGGCGGCCTCGGCGTAGAGGTAGTTGTCGAGATAGCCGGGTATCCCGGCGGAAGCGGAGGTCTTCAGCGGGCCGGCCTTCACGGCGTTGAAGCGCACATTCGTCGTCGTGGAGAAGCTCTTGGCGAGAAACACCACGGTCGAGTCGAGTGCGGCCTTGATCGGCGCCATATAGCCGTAACTCTCCGAGGCTAGCGTCGTGTTCGAGATCGAGATGGTGACAACGGAGGCGTCCTTCGTGAGCTGCGGCTTGAGCGCCCGGGAGAGCGCCACGAGCGAGAAGCACGAGATGTCGACGGCCTGCAGGAAATCAGCGCGCGCCGTCGCGTCGAACGGTTGCATGCCCTGCGAGTAGTTCGCGAAGGCGATCGAATGCACGAGCCCGTCGACAGGGCCGTGCGGCGCGAGCTTCGACGCAAGGGCGTCGATCTCGTCTTGCCGTTCGACGTCGCAGGTGAAGACCGGCGAGGGAGCCAGCAGAGACTCGAGCTGGGCCTTGCGCGCATCGGAGCGCACGACGTGGATCACCTCGGCTCCGCACTCCCGTAGCTGCTTGTGCACGTGCCATGCGACGCTCTTCTTGTTCGCGACGCCCGTGACGACGATGCGCTTGCCGGCGAGCCCGAGGTAATCCACTACAGGCCTCCAGCCGTCACCGCGACGACGAATTGCACGCGCAGCACCGCCTCGCCGTTACTCGTGACCTTGGCCGTCATGTAGCGCGCGGGGCCGACGCGCTCGTCGAGCTTCACTTCGCAGCGCAGCGTCTCGCCGGGCCCCACGCGTCGGCGGAAGCGCGCATCGGCGATGCGCGTGAGCACCGGAACGGCGCCCTCGGGGATCGCGTCGCGCTCGTCACAGGCGCACAGGAGCGCGCCGGCTTGGAACGCGCTCTCGCAGATCAGCACGCCCGGAACGAGCGGCTGGCCCGGGTAGTGCCCGCGGAAGAAGTGTGCGTCGGCACGCACGTCCCACTCGGTCACCATGCGGCCGGCCTCGTGCTCTAGCACGCGGTCGACGTACAGGAACGGCTCGCGATGGGGGATGATCGCGTGGATGTCGATATCGGCGGGGTTCTGCATCACGCACGGCCTCCCGCCGCGGCCTGCGCGGCCGCGCGCAGGAACAGGTCGACCTTGTTGGAGGTGATCACGCCGTAGTTCGCGGCGCCGAGCCAGCCGGACATGATGATGCCGACGGAGCCGGAATGGTACAGGCCCTCGATGTGGCTCGAGAGCTCCATGCTCGGTCGCAGTCCTTCCCACTTCGTGCCGAAGGACGCGCCCTGCACATGCTGCGTGTAGAACTCGAACGTGCGCGGAGTGGCCGCCTCGACATGGTCCGTGATCGAGCGCACGTTCGGGACATAGCGCTCGAGCTCGACGAGCGTGTCCTCGATGAGCCGTGCCTTCTCGCGCTCGTAGCTCGCCGCGTCCAGGCTCGCCCAGTCCTTCCAGTTCGCGTTCGTGGAGCTCACGATCGCGTGGCGGCCGGTCTCCGGGCGCACCTTGGGGTAGTAAAAGGAGAACGTGCGGCTCAAACCATGGAAGTCGCACAGGGCGGGCGAGTCGAAGCGCTCGCGGCGCGAGGTGAACAGCAGGTCCGTGATCCACGGAACCTCGCAGCCCTCGCGGATTCCGAAGTAGACCTGCGTACTCGAGTTGTTGAGTCGCACGGCCTCGACTTCGCGCACGAACTCGTGCGGAAAGTGCTCACAGCCGACAAGGTCGAGGATCGTGCGTCGGATGTTGGCGTTGGAGAGCACCGCGCGGGAGCGCAGGTGGCGGCCGTGTGCGACGACGCCGGTAGCGCGACCGTTCTCGACCGTGATCTGGTCAACCTGCACGTTGTTGAAGAGCTCCACGCCGTTCTTGCGCAGCTCGTCCTTCATCTTCCCGACCAGCCAGTCGGTCCCGCCGGTGAAGGTGTAGACACCCTTCGACATGAAGTTGGAGAACACGATGCCGTAGGCGATCGCGGGGTCCTCCATGGTCGAGCCGTTGGCGTAGGCGATCGGCTCGAGCAGCAGGCGATGGATGTCATTGCGGCCTGGGAAGAAGCGCTCGAAGCAGTCTGCGACAGTGTCCCGCGGGTCGTCGTAGTAGTTGAGGCCTCGCAGGTAGTCGAAGAAAGCCTCGACCGTGGAGCGCGCGGCGCCGAAGTGCGTCACGAGCTTCCCGGTGAAGTCCTCGCGCGTGAAGGTCGTGTCGAGCGTGAACTGCGGGTTGTCGAACCGGATCCCTTCGAGCTGCACGATCTTGGACGCGATCTCCGGGCTCCAGTAGCGTCGGCAGGTCTTGACCATGCCGACGGGGAAGCCGTGCAGGGAGATGTCGAACACATGACCGCCGCGGCGCTTGAACCAGGTGGCCATGCCGCCGAAGTTGTAGTGCTGTTCGAGCAGCGCGACCTTGTGGCCCATGCTGCCGAGTACGTTGGCCGCCGTCATGCCGGCGAGGCCGCTGCCGATCACCACGAGGTCGTATTCCGCTCGCGCGTTCGCGAGCGGGTCCGTGCTGCGCGGCTTCTTGCCGTCCGTGGAGCCGCGGAAATAGCGCCGTTCCTCGCTCACGCGGCACCTCCGGCAGGCTCGAGCAGCGAGCGATTGGCGATGGTGATGCCGGAGAGCATCGCACCGATCACGCCTACGAGTCCCTGATCCGTGCCGATGAGCTCGAGGCCGCGCAGCGACGTGAAGCCATCGCGCGCCTTTCGAGGGCTGCCGTAGACCGCGCCGCCGCGGTGGCCGGTGAAGCGCTCGATCGTGCGTGGAGTGAAGGAGTCGCGGAATACGGTGTGGGGGCGGATGGGGAATGAGAAGCTCTCGGCGGTGGCGAGCATGGATTCGACGGCGAGCGTCTTTTCCCGCCCATACGCCGCTTCGGGCAGACCCTTCCAGTATGCGTGGTTCGCCGGACAGGTGACGCGCGCCAAGGGCTCGCGATCCGGCTCGCGCAGCTGGTAGTTCGACGGGCAGGTGATGACGCCGCAGCGCGGCTCGACGGGAACCTCGGGGCGCTCGTAGCGGAAGCGCTCGCCTTCGGAATAGAACACGATCGTCGCGTCGTGGCCGAGATCGAGGGGCGCGCGGTCGAGCACGCAGCAAGTCTCGACGAAGGACAGGCGGCCGATGCGATCGTCGTTCTCTTGCGCCGAGGGCGTTCCGCACAGCGCCTCGGTCTCGACCAGTCCCGCCGACGACAGCACGCGCTCGCACTCGAGCTCCGAGCCGTCGTCGAGCCGCACGCCGCGCACTTTTCCATCGCCATGGAGCACCGCTGCGACACCCGTCTTCATGCGCAGCTCGCCGCCTTCCTGCTCGAAGCGCGCGATCAGCAGGTCGAGCAGCTCCTTGATGCCTCCCTCCGGCCGGGCCATGCCCTCGAGGTGGATCGAGCGGAAGAGGATACCGTACTCGGCCCACGACATGTCGTTCTCGGTGGGTGAGCCGTAGAACAGCGGAGCGATCATCAGCAACTCGACGAGCAGCGGGTCGCTGACGAACTCCGCGATGCGCGCGCGCGCGCTCGTCGCATAGTCGCTCTCGCTCGAGCCGCTGTAGCCCGGCAAGGCCGCGACGAGTCGCTCGAAGCCGTCCTGCTGCGCCGGGAAGAGTCGCGCGATTTCGCTGCGCAAGAGCGCCATGTCGTTCGAGTACGACAGTCGCAGCGTGTCGCCGCCGCTCGTGCGCAGGGCCGTGATCGAGCGCCGCTGCGGAGCGAGCTTCAGCGCATCGTGCGGGATGCGCAGCTGGCGCAGGATGCGGGTCAGCGGAACGTTGGGCGTGCCCTTCGCCGCGTAGTTGGTCAGCGCGTGCAGGCCCGTCTCGAAGCGCCGGCCCGCGCGCTTGTAGAAGGAGTTCAGCCCGCCCCAGAGGTAGTGCCGCTCGAGGATCGCCACGCGCTTGCCCGCCTGCGCGACGCGAATGCCTGCGGCGAGACCGCTCATGCCCGCGCCGATGATCAGGGCGTCGTAGCGCACGGCGTCGGGTTCTGGCGCGGCCGGGTGTGCCGCTCAGCCCTTGAGGGCCGTCAGCACGAGGGCCTTCGACTCGAGCTTGGGCCCGAGGTAGTCGACGCAGCCCTGCAGGCTGGCGAGCTGCATGTAGTCCTCCTCGGGGACCTGCACGCCGTAGCGCTTGCGCAGCTCCATCACGATGTCGAGGAAGTCCATCGAGTCGAGCTCGATCTGGTCGCGCAGGCGCACATCCATCGCGAGCTGGCCCAGCTCCTCGTCGGGCGCGATGGTGGCGATGATGTCCTTGATGGCGATGACGATTTCGTCGCGGGTCATGGGGATGTTTGGGAAGAAGCTGGCGCGGAGCCTAGTTCCTGAAACGCTCGACGATCACCGCCGAGTTGATGCCGAGCATCCCGAACGACATGTTCAGGATGCGGTCGATGCGCCGCGTGGGACGCATGGGCTCGTTGATCACGAGACCGTCGAAGGCGCAGGCCGGGTCGAGGTTGTCCACATTGATCGTGGGGTGCACCAGACCGTCATCGAAGGACGGCAGGTTGCCGGCGAGCTCGAGGGCTCCGGCAGCTCCCATCGTGTGGCCAATATAGCTCTTGGTGTTGTTCACGCGCGTCGGCGCGCCCGTGAACACCGAGCGGATCGCCTCGCACTCGACCTCGTCACCCTGCTTGGTGCTCGTGGCGTGCGTGTTGACGATGTCGATCTCCTCGGGCGCGAGCCGCGCGTGGGCGAGCGCGCCGCGGATGCAGGCCTGCTGGCCCTTCGAACTCGGCAGCACGAAGTCGCTGGCGTCGGAGTTGACGAAGTAGCCGCGCACCTCGCCGTAGATCTTCGCTCCGCGCGCGAGCGCGTCGTCGAGGCGCTCGAGCGTGTAGAGGCAGCCGCCCTCGCTCACCACGATGCCATTGCGATCGCGATCGAAGGGCCGCGAGGCCTTGGCGGCGTCGTCGTGGCGCGCGAGTGCGCCCTGAGAGCGGAAGCTGGCGAAGATGCCGAAGGTGTGGATGGACTCGGACACGCCGCCGCCGAGCGCGAGATCGACAATCCCAAGCTGCAGCATCTGCATGCTCTGGATCAGGCCCAAGTTGCCCGCCGCGCAGGCGCCGCCGAGGCAGTAGGCGGGACCCGAGATCCCGAGGCTCAGCGTGACTTCGCCCGCGGCGTTGTTGGCCACCGTGCGCGGGTTGTGGTGGTGAGACCAGAAGGAGAGGTCGAAGTTGTACTGCGCGACCTCGTGGATCTGGCTCTCGGTCTCGACGTTGCCGTGTTCGGTGATGCCGATGTACACGCCGACGCGCGAGCGATCGCGCGTCGCGATGTCGATCCCCGAGTCCTTGAGCGCTTCGTTCGCGCACCAGATCGAGATGCCGCCCGCGCGCGTGCCGCGGCGCGCTTCCTTGCGCGTCTGGTAGCGCAGCGGGTCGAAGTTGCACACGCCCGCGAAGGTCTCGCCGACGTGGCGGATCGAGTAGGGGACCACGCCGCTCTTGCCCGCGAGCAGGTTGGCCCGGTACTGCGACAGGCTGTCGCCGTTGGGACTCGCGAGGCCGACGCCGGTGATCACGACGCGCGGAAGCTCACGCACGGCGGGCCTCCTTGGTGCGCTTGCGCGGCGCGGTGCGCTTGGAGCTGCTGCCCTTGGCTTCGACGAGGCGCGGCGTGGAATCCCGCCCAGTGTGCGTCACGTCGCTTTCCTGAAGCGCGTTCTTCACGAGCTGGTTCAGGCCGTTGCGGCCGAGCAGCATGCGGCTCGGCATCACCACGCCGACCTTGAGCGCGGCGCTGATCGCCTTGTGCAGCAGGCTCTGGCTGTCGTCGAGCGCGTTGGCGACGGCGCCGACCACGAGTCCCATGACCGCCTCCGCGATCTCGCAGGTCGAGATGATCGAGCGCAGCGTCATCACGCGCGGGTCCTTCTCGCCGTGCTGCTCCTTCACGAAGGCGAGCATGCGCTGGCTGGCCACCTTGAACTGCTGGAACACGACCTGCTCGCGGCGGCGGATGACGGTCGCCGCGATGGCGAGCGTGTTCGAGACGGGCGCGTGCAGGTGGCAGCGGCGCTCGTGGTCGAACTCGCTCGTGATCGCGCCCCACTCGGTGAGCTCGTGCAACGCGGTGCTCGTGGCCCCTTGGGAGAGGTGCAGGCTCTCGCTGATTTCCTTGGCCGTCAGCGCGCGACCGCCGAGCACGAGGAGACCCCAGATGCGGCCGTGGACGCGCTTGAAGCCGATGGTCTTGAAGAAGAGCTCGAACTGCGGGAGCTGCGCGGCGAGCTCGGGCTCGAGGCCGGGCAGCTGCGGCAGGGATCGGGAGGTCGGGAGCTCGTCGTTCATGGGAGCGGGCGTGACTACCGATTTCAGATTTTCCTGAAATCCGTGGCATGCGCGTTCTACCCGCCCGCCGGGCGCTAGGCCAAGCGGAAACGGTCACCGGGGGGCAAATTCGGGCCATTTTCGACCCTCGCGGGGTCGCGGGCGGGTGGTCCCGGCGGTCCGGCCCGCTCAGGGCTCGAGGGCCAGCATCTGGCACTGCAGGCCACTGCCGATGCCCATCAGCACCGTGCGCTGCCCCGCGCGCACGAACCCGGCGGCCCGCGCCCGGTCCCACGAGAGAGGCAGGGAGACGGAGCCGATGTTGCCGAGCGTCTCGACGGTCGGGAAGTCGAGCGCGAGGTCGATGCCCATCGTGCCGAGCAGCAGCTTGCGGTGCGCCACGCCGACCTGGTGCGTGATCACGCGCTCGACCGACTCGCGCGACCAGCCGACTTCGGCGAGGAACCCCGCGAACGTGCGTGCCGCGAGCTCGTTGCCCGCGTGCATCAGCGCCTCGCTGTCGGTCTGCATGAGCATGCCGTCGCCGGAGTGGTCGCCGTGGCACAGGACGTGGTGCTCGGTGGCGGCGCGCGCGGTGGCCGCGACGAGGCGCGAGCCCGACGCGCACAGCTCCTTGCGCGCGAGCACCATCGCCGCCGCGCCGCTGCCGATCGTGAGCGACGCGAAGCTGCCCTTCAGTTCCTCGCGCGTGAGGTCAGCCTTCGCGTTGAGCGCCGCGATCGTGCGCTCGACCAGCGCTCGCCCGCATTCTCCGGCGACGACGAGTCCCGCGTCGATCGCGCCGAGCTCGATCTGCGTTGCGACCACGCTGGCGGCGTTCGCGAAGCCGAGGCAGGCGTTCGAAAGGTCGAAGGCGAGCGCCGTCGACGGCAAGCCCAGCTGGTGGTGAACGACCGAGGCGGTCGCGGGCTCGAGGAAGTCGCGACACACCGAGGCGTGCACGAGCAGGCCGATGTGCTCGCGCGGGACGCCGCTGCGCGCGAGCGCGAGCTCGCCGGCCGCCGTCGAGCCGTCACTCGGCCGCCAGCCGCGCGGAAAAAGGCGCCGCTCGCGGATGCCCGTCATCAGCTCGAGCCGGCCCGTGCTGAGGCGGAAGCGCGCGTAGACCGGCGCGAGCGCGGCTTCGAGTGCCTCGCTCGTCACAACCTCCTCGGGCAGCACGTGGCTGGTGGCCGCGATCCGGACCTTCTCGAAGCGCATGGGGCGACAAGGGTAGGCCCGGGGCGCTGCTTGTCCATCGCCTATCGGCTATCGTCTCTGGGAGCCCCGCTCCTCTTGTCCCGACCCCGTCCCATGCGCACGCCCCTTCGCTTCCGCATCCTCGCCCTCTCCTGCGCGCTGCCGTTCGCTGCCTGCGGCAAGGACGAGAGCGCGCCCGCGCCCGCGCCCGCCCGGGCGCCCGCCTCGGCCACCAAGGTCTCCGGGGACTTCACTGCCGCCGGCAAGAAGATCGCGGCCTTCGAGGCCTACAACAACGGCCGCTTCGCGGATGCGCTGCGCCTGTACGACGGGTTGCTCGCGGTCGAGCCGGACAACCTCGATGCACGCATCAACCGCGCTGCGAGCCTCGGGCAACTCGGCCGCTGGCCCGAGGCCCTCACCGCGACCGACGAGTGCCTCGCGCGCAACCCGAACGACCCCGAGATCCACATCAACCGCTCGACGATCCTGAGCGAGCTCGGCCGCAGCGAGGAGGCCCTCGAGTCCGTCGACCGCGCCCTCGCACTCTCGAAGGACCTGCCCAAGGGGCTGCTCCTGAAGGCCACGATCCTCGGCAAGTCGGGCAAGGCCGACGAGTCGGTCGCGATCGTCGACGCGCTCGTGCAGCGCTTCCCCAACGAGCCTGGACTGTTGCTCGAGAAGGCGCGCATGCTCGACCTCGTCGGGCGCGGCGCGCTGGCCGACCCGATCTACGCGCAGCTCTCGGCGCAGTTCCCCGACGACCCCGGGCTGCAGGCGGCCCTCACCGCGCGCAACGCCGCCGCCGCCAAGTAGCCCGCGCGAGGCCCTGCGTCGGGGTGCGGTGGACGGACGCCGTGCGAACGGCGAACATCTAGAATGCTATGCCTGCGTCGCTGACTCCGATCCTGCACGTCGACATGGACGCGTTCGACGCGTCGGTCGAGGTGCGCGACGATCCCTCGCTCGCCGGCAAGCCGGTGGTGGTGGGAGGAGCGCCGGGCGGGCGCGGTGTCGTGGCGGCCTCGAGCTATCCGGCGCGGCGCTTCGGCGTACGCTCGGCGATGTCGACGGCCGAGGCGCTGCGGCTGTGTCCCGAGCTCGTGGTCGTCAGCCCGAACTTCGAGAAGTACACGGCGGAGAGCCGCAAGATCATGTCGATCTTCCGCTCGTACACGCCGCTCGTCGAACCGCTCTCGCTCGACGAGGCCTTCCTCGATGTGACCGGCTGCGAGTACTCCGGAGGAGATCCGGCCGAGATCGGCCGTGCGATCAAGCGCGACATCCTGCGTGAGACGGGACTGGTCGCGTCGGTGGGCGTCGCGAGCTCGAAGTTTGTCGCCAAGCTCGCGAGCGACATGGACAAGCCCGACGGCTTCCGCGTGATCCTGCCCGAGGACGTGCAGACGATCCTCGCGCCGCTGTCGGTCTCGGCGATCTTTGGCGTCGGCCCGCGCACCGCGAAGCGGCTCGAGGCCATGGGCGTGCGCACGGTGACCGAGCTCGCCAAGCTCTCGCGCGAGGAAGTGCAGAAGCGCTTCGGCGTCTCCGGCGCGTGGATCCACGACCTCGCGCACGGCATCGACACGCGGCGCGTCACGCCGCGCCGCGAGGAGAAGAGCTATAGCCAGGAACGCACGTTTCCCAATGACATCCGCAGTCGCGAGGAGCTGCGCCTGCGGCTGCTCGAGTTCTGCGAGGAGCTCGCCTTCCGCCTGCGCGATGCGGGCCTGCGCGGCCGCACGGTCACGATCAAGGCGCGCTACCCGAGCTTCAAGACGATCACGCGCACGCACACGCTGACTTTCTCGACTAGCGTCGGCGTGCGCTTCTACTCTGCCGCGCGCGAGCTGCTCGACCGCATCCCGCAGGGCCCGCTGCGCCTGCTTGGCCTGCAGGTCTCGAACCTCGAGGACGTGCGCACGCCCCAGCAGGGCATGCTCTTCGGCGCCGCCAGCCCGGAGGCCGAGGCGCCCTCCGTTCCGCAGCAGGCCGCGCTGTTCCCCGACCGCCTAGAGCGCGTCTCACCCGGCCTCGATCGCCTGCGCCGCAAGTACGGCCGCGGCGTCGTCATCCCCGCCAGCCTGCTCGGCCGCGACCAGTCCATCGGCCGCGACGGTACCACCGGCTCCCTCGGCGGTGCTGCCCGCGCCGCCCGCAGCGAGGCCTCCGATGCCGAGGTCGCGCCGCCGTCGTTCGACGAGCCGCCCGCCGAGTAGGGCGCTGCATCAGGATCATCGCGTCCCCGCATTGGGCGGAGTTCCGCTCGGAACCAAGCTCGCGCCTAGTCGTCCCATTCGCTGATGATCTTGACCACGGTGAGGACCGCGGCGGCAAGCTCGAGCCAGTTGCTCATGAGCGCACCGCCTTTCCTGATTTCCGGGTCGTGCATGGGATGGCAGGGTCGCCTGCGGACGAGTGCGGCGTCGAGTCGGCTGTCGACGGAAGCTCCGATGGAACCGCAGGGCTCATGTCTCCCGGCGCTGCTTGCGCACGCGGCTTGCGACGCGAGCGCCAAGCCGAGGAGCGCTTCACGATCGAGCCGCGGATCCACGCGACCGTCGCCGACACCACGAACGAGAAGCACCAGCGCAGCGGGTACTCCAGCAGCGCGAGCAGCAAGCGGAACGCTGCTCCGAGGAAGCTCAGCAGCCCGCGCAGCGAGAGCTCAAGAGTCGCGAGCAGTCCATGCTGGGACTGATCGAGGAGTGAGACGATTCCAATCGTGAGGGAGGGGTAGGGAGGTTGCACCGAGCGGCGCCAGCCTCTATCCGCAGAGACAGTTTCAAGCACAGAACGTGGTGCTGCCGCTTTTTGCATAGTATGCAAAATAACGCGTCAAGTCGAATTTCAAGGGCCGGTCAGGAGCGAGCTTGCGACCATGTCAGACGTTTCGTTTTCCATCGCCTACGGCTGCACAGTGGCCAAGCTGAGGGAGAGGGCGGATCTCTCGCAGGCCGTTTTGGCGGCGCGAACTGACATGACCCAGTCGCGAATCTCGCGGCTCGAGAACGGGGCGAAGTCCGCGCTGCCCGACGTGGAACAGGCTGCGAAGCTGGCCCGAGCGCTCGGCACGACCTCTGCGGACCTCGAGCGGATCGCCCTCAAGGCGAGTGCGGACGTGTCCGCGTTCCGACACCCCAAGTTCGTCGACACTGCTGCGGCTTCCGACAAGCCCGCGTGGAACGCTTTCTTGGTGGGGCTGACCACCCTGGCGGTCGTGGCGGCAATTGGTGCTCTGCTCGATTCGAAGTCAAAGAAGTAGAGGCCGTGCCGCTGTCGACCGGCTGCCAGTCCGGCCGTTCTCCGAAGCGTTGGGGCGAGGAACCTGAAGTCGCGCAAAAAAGCGCGCGAGGCCGCGCGCGGGGGACGCGCTCGGCCTCGCGAGAGGGTCGTTGCTGCGGCCTGCGGCTAGTGACCGTCGGACAGGTAGCTCATGAAGCTCATGCCGATGTCGCGGAAGTTCTGCACGCGCGGGATCTCGATCGCGTCCTTGATGCAGACCTGCTCGCACAGCTTGCAGGAGGTGCAGTTCTTCTCGATCACGATCGCGATGCGGTTGAATCCGTCGACATCGAGCTTCATCTCGAGCGCCTCGAAGGGGCACACGTCGACGCAGAACTCGCAGCCGGTGCAGAGCTCCTCGTGGACGAGGGCCTTGGGCACCTGCTTGGGCTTGATGTGCGTGACGAGCGTGTCGCGGTCGTTGGTGATCGCGTCGAACGGGCAGTAGATGCCGCAGACTGAGCAGTTGATGCACAGGTCCGGGTCGATGAAGAAGCGCTCGCCGCCGGAGATCGCGTTGGTCGGGCAGACGCGCTCGCAGATGGTGCAGGCGGTGCACTTCTCGGTGATGAAGTGCGAGCGCCACTGCCACGCCTCGGCGAGGCCGGGCTTCTTGAAAACGAGGATTTCGAGCTTCTGGTGGCCGTCGAAGCGGAAGCGATGACCGAAGGTCGTGCGCTTGAGCTCGATGGTGGCGAGGAACTGGCCCGGGAAGCTGTTGGTCGTGTGGCAGAGCGCGCGGATCTTGGGATCCTTGACCCAGCCGTAGATCTGGAACACGTTACCGTCCTGCACGACGTGGTTGCCGTAGATCGGCATCACGCTCGTGAGCCCGTAGCGGAAGCGGTCGCGCACCGCGGGCACCTTGGTCGGGAACTGCACCGTGACGCGGACAAAGTCCTCTTCCTCTTCGACGGTGTAGTCGCGGCCGTAGCGACGATCGCGCTCGACCGGGTCCATCTCGACGCCGCGCCACTTGGCCCACTCGAGCTCCCAGCCGGGCACTTCCTCGAGCTTGGAGAGGTCCTCGGCGGGCGGCAGCTCGCCCGAGTAGCCGATGGCCGCCGTCGGGCACACGTCGACGACGGTGCGCGCGTTGTAGAGGGTCGAGTCGTGGACGTCGTGCGTGTGCGCCTTGGCGTCCTGCCCCATGAAGAAGATCTCGGGGAAGTCTTGGCAGCACGCGTCGCAGGCGATGCACAAATGCGGGTCGACCGCGAAGCGCTCGGCCTTGGCGACGGTGTCCTTGATGGTCGGAGTCTCGGTCATGGGGGAGGTGCCGCCGGGGGCGGGGCCTCTGGGGATCGGCTGGGGGCGACTCTAACGTGGAGGAGAGATCTTGGCGGCCGGGGACCACCATTCCAAGCGGGCAACCATGCTAACTCCGTGTCGGGGGTCGTTCCTATACTTCGCCCCATGTTCTGGAGCACAGGGAGCAGGTGGGAGGGAGCTCCAAGTGGCTCAAACCGACCGTTCTAGGGTCGTCCGGAGCGCGCTGCTCGGGCTGCTCCTCTCGCTCTGGGTGGCGCTCGTCTGGGGCTGGGTCCTGCGCACGGGCCTGTGGGGCTGGGACGTCTATCCCCTGATCGCCGCCGGGCAGGTCGAGGGGCTCGGTGGCGTCGGGGCGACCTTCGGGGAGGAGCTGATGGACGGCCGCTACCCGCTCGGCCGTTACTGGCGCCCCTTGGTGCACCTCTCCTTCGGGCTCGACCATGCGCTGTGGGGGCTCGATCCAAGGGGCTACCACCTGACCGATCTCGCGCTCCTCGGCGCGAGCGTGCTGGCGCTGGCGGCGGTGGCGCGGCGCTGGCTCTCCGAGCGCGCGGCGCTCGCCGCGGCGGTCGTCTTCGGGGGCAACCTCGTGCACGAGGACGTGCTCGCCGTGCCGGCCCGGCGCGCGGACTCGCTCGCGCTGCTCTTCACCTTGCTCGCACTGCTCGCGCTCCTCGGTCGTGGCGCGCGCGGGCGCTGGCTGGCGGCGGTCGCGGTCGCCGCGGCGCTGGCAGCGAAGGAGAGCGGGGCCATCGCCGTGCTCGTCGCGAGCGGCGCGGCCTTCGCTCTGGCCGAGGGAACGGGCCGCGAGCGCTCGAGCCGGGCCGTGCGCACGGCGTGGCCCTGCTGGCTTGCCTTTGCACTCACGTTCGCACTGCGGACGTGGGCGCTCGGCGGTCTCGGCGGCAGCCGCGAGGCGCAGGTCTCGGCCGCGTGGTCGGACGCACTCGCATCTTTTGCGCGCTATTTCCCGGCGGCTTTCGCACCGACGCAAGCGCGGCTGCTCGGCAGCGCGGCGCTCTCGGGAGCGATCGGCCTCGCGCTCGTGGCGCTGTTCGTGGCGCTCGCGCGCCGGGAAGCTCGCCGCACGCTCCTGCCGCTCGGGCTGTGGTTCGTGGCACTCGCGTCGCTGACCGCGATCTCGCGCGCCGAGCGCGGCTGGTACGAGCTGCCGTTCGTGGCCATCAACGGCCTGTTCGCGGCCGCTCTTCTCGAGCACGCGCTCGCGCGCGGCGGGGCGGCGCGCATGCTCGCGCTGCCCGCGCTCGCGTGGGCGCTGGCTTCGATCTACCCGTGGCGCGCCGCCTCGCCGGAGGTGCTCGCCGCCGGCGAGTCCGCGCGCGTGTACCTCGGACAGGTCGAGTCCGTGGTGCGCGCGGCCAGCCCGGGCAGCGCCGTGCGTGCTCCGGGGCTGCCGCTCGAGCAGCGCGATCCGCGACCGTGGCTCGACGGTCGGGAACGCACCTTCGCCGTGCTCGCGCCCTACAGCGTAGCCGCCTTCGTCGAACTCGCGTTCCCCGCGCGCGCGGTGCGCGTCGTGCCGCCCGCTCCGCCGAGCTTGCCGACGGCCGACGAAGTCGTGCTGGTGCTCGAGCGCTGACGCACGCTTCCCGCGACTTCGCGCCCAAGCTACGTTTTTAGCGTGAGAACCTGCAGCGGTCTGTCCCTGTTCGCGTTGCTCCCGCTCGTGGGCTGCGCCGACGAGCGCGAGGTCGCCGCGCGCCGCGCGCTCGACACGGTCGCCTTCGTGCGCATCGAGCCGGGCGAGTTCACGATGGGCAGCGAGACGGGGCAGCCCGACGAGCGCCCCGCGCACCGCGTGCGGATCTCGCAGGCCTTCGAGCTCGGCAAGTTCGAGCTGACGCAGACCCAGTGGGAGGCCGTGATGGGCGCCAATCCATCCGCGCGCACGCGCTGTCCCGACTGCCCCGTGACCAACGTGAGCTGGACGGACGCGCAGGCCTTCTGCGCGCGCGCCAGCGAGCTCACCGGACGCACCTGGCGGCTGCCGACGGAGGCCGAGTGGGAGTACGCCTGTCGGGCCGGGACGACGAGCGCCTTCAGCTTCGGCGACGACCCCGAGCTGCTCGAGCAGCACGGCTGGTACTTCCGCAACAGCGGCGACGCGCCGCTTCCGGCGGACACGCGGTGGGACTTCAACCGGGCCTTCAACCTCGACGGCTGGGGCTGCCGAGCCCACCCTGTCGGCGGCAAGCTCCCCAACGCCTTCGGTCTGCACGACATGCACGGCAACGTGTGGGAGTTGTGCGCGGACTTCTACGGAGCGGAGACCTACCGCTTGCCCGGGCGCTTCGTGGATCCCAGCGGGCCTTCCTACGGGGAGCGCAGGGTCGTGCGCGGGGGCTCGTGGATCATCGGAGCCGCGGACTGCCGCTCCTCGGCGCGCTACAGCATCGAGCCGAACGATCGCAACGCGTACTACGGGCTCCGTGTCGCGCGCTCGCTGTGAGCGTCGGCGCGGGGCGTGAGAATGCCCGCGTTGACCGCTAGCATCGCGGCGATGCGGACCCCTTCGATCCGGCGCTGCCGGGCGGGCAACGTGCGCGCGCTCGCGCTCGTGTTGCTCGCGTTCGCGGCCGTGGCGACGATCGGCTCCTTCTTCACTCCCGGTCGAGGCAAGCCGGCGCGGCGTGTGCTCGTGATCGGCTGGGACGGCGCGACGTGGGACATGATCGATCCGCTCATGGCCGAGGGTCGGCTGCCGAATGTGGCGCGCCTCGTCACGCGCGGCGCGAGCGCGCGTCTCGAGTCGACCAAGGTGCCGATCTCGTCGGCGGCGTGGGTGAGCGCGATGACGGGCAAGGGGCCGGGCGAGCACGGCGTGTACTCGTTCTTCGAGCCCGTCGAAGCGAGCTACGACGTGCAGCTCATCAGCTCGCTCTCGAACAAGGCCGCGCCCCTGTGGCGCATCCTCGGCTGGCACGGACTGCGCTCGATCACGTTCGGCGTGCCGGTGACGTTCCCGCCCGAGAAGGTCGACGGCGTGATGGTCGCGTGCATGCTCTCGCCGTTCGACGCGGACTACGCGTACCCCAAGGCGCTGACGCAGCAGCTGCGCGCGCGCGGCTTCGTGCCGGACCTCGGCGCGTGGCGCGAGCGGCAGGAAGTGACGTTCGAGCGCGTGCGCGAGCAGCTCGCGATCAAGGAGCAGATCCTGCACGAGATGCTGCGCGAGGACGACTGGAGCCTCGCGACGATCGTGTTCAAGGACCTCGACGTGTGGTGCCACCGCAACTACGACGGGCGCACGGACGGGCCGGTCGCGCCGCACTACGAGCTGCTCGACGGCGTGCTCGGCCGCTTGCTCGAGACGGTGGGGGACGACGTCGACGTGATCCTGATGAGCGATCACGGCTTCCACCCGTACCAGCGCAGCTTCTTCGTGCACCCGTGGCTCGTGCAGCAGGGCTTCGCGGTCGCCGGGCGCGCGCAGGTGCAGCTGCCGCCGGCTCCGGAGAATCTCGCCGAGCGGCGGGCGACGGAGCACGCGGCGTTGCTCGCGCTGCTCGACCTCGACGCGTCGGTCGCCTTCGGCGGCGTGTGCGAGGCGAATTACGGCGGGATCCGCCTCAACGTCAAGGGACGCGAGCCGCGCGGTGCGCTCGAGTCGGCCGAGGTCGAGGCCACGCTCGCGCGCATCGAGAAGGCGCTGCTCGAGTGGCGCGCTCCCAACCGCAGCGAGGCGGTGGTGCGGCGGGTCCATCGCGGCGCCGAGCTCTATCCGGGCCCGCACTCCGCGCTCGTGCCAGACCTGATCTTCGAGCTCGATCCGACGATCGCCGCGCGCTCGGAGCCGGCCAAGGTGCCCTATGGGGAGCATGCGCGCGCCTATCCGGATCACAGCCTCGAGGGCATCTGGGTCACGGCCGGTCCGAGCTTCCTGCGCGTGCCCGCGCGCGGCGCGGTCGCGGTGCGCGACCTCGCGCCCACGGTGCTCGCGCTGCTCGAGCTGCCCGTGTACGCCGAGATGAGCGGCGCGGTGCTCCGCGAGAGCTTCGCGCGCAAGATCGAGCCGCGCGTCGTGCCGGAGGCGGACGATCCCGCCGCGCGCCGCGGCTATCGTCCTTCGCCCGCGGACTTCGCGGAGACGGACATGGAAGAAGTGAAGAGTCGACTGAGGGAGACGGGCTATGCCCAGTAGCACGACCGCGCGCGCGAGGCTCGAACTCGGCACGATGCTGGCGGCGCTGGCGCTGGCGCTGTTCGCGTGGGGGACGGTGTTCGATCTCGGGCTCTTCGGCTGGGACACGTACCCGCTGATCGATGCGGGGCGCTTTTCGAGCTGGAGCGAGTTCTCGCACGCGCTGTCCTGCGAGCTCATGGACGGGCGCTTTCCCGGCGGCCACTACTGGCGCCCGCTGGTGCACCTTTCCTTCGGCATCGACTACGCGCTGTGGGGGCTCGATCCGTTTGGCTACCACCTGACGGACTTCCTCCTGCTCGTGATGGGCACGACGCTGGTCGTGATGCTGGCTCGGCTGTTGCTCGGCGAGCAGCGCGGCGGCTGGGCGTGGTTCGCCGGACTCGTGTACGTGCTGCATCCCGTGCACTTCGAGGTGCTGGCCTCGCCGCCGAGGCGCGCGGATGCGATGGCTCTGTGCTTCACGATGCTCGCGCTCGTGCTCGCGCTGCGTCGACCGGGACAGCGCAGCATCGGCGTCGCCGTGGCGTCCCTCGCCGCCGTGGCCTCGAAGGAGACGGGTGCGCTCACGCCGGGCCTCGTGTTCGCCTTTGTCGCGTTCACGTCGAGTGGCTCGCGCACGGAGCGCGCGGTTGCGGGCCTGCGCTCGGCGTGGCTCGCGCTCGCGCTCGTCGGCGTGTTCCTCGCCCTCCGCTCGCAGGTCGTGGGCGGAATCGGTGGTGGCGCGAAGGCGGGCGTGCCCGATGCGGCGGCGATGGGCAATGCGGGCCTGCGCTACGCGGAGCTCGTGCTCGCGCCCCTGCCTCCCGGCTGGGTTCCGGCCGGCGATTTCGGCGTAGCGCTCGGTCTGGCGATGTTCCTTGTCCTCGCCATCGGCGTGTGGCGCGCGCAGGCGACGAGCGTGGTCGAGACCCAGTCCGCAGCGCCGCGCGCGGCGGCCCTGTCGCTGCTCGCTTGGGTGCTCGCGCTGGTGGTGCTCACCGCGGGCTCGGGCATCTACCGTGCTTGGTACGCGCTCCCGCTCGCGGCGCCGCTGGCTCTGTTCGTGGCGCTCGCCGCGGCCTCCCGTCGGCTCTTGGGCGGAGGAGGCAGCGTGCGGGTCCTGGGCGCCCTCCTCGTGCTCGCGCTGCTGCAGGGCTGGGCAAGCGACTCAGGGAAGCGCTGGAAGGAGCACGAGGCCTCCAGCCTTGCCGCAGACGGCTTCATCGCCCACTTCGATGACGTCGTGACGAGCCTGCAGCCCGGTTCGGTGGCCGAGCTCGCGTCAGCGCCCCCCGAGGGCAGCGCCCTGCGCCATGGGGAGGAGATCCGCCGACCATTGGTGTTCCGGGAGTACAGCCTCGAAGCCTACGCCGCGATCGTCCATCCGAACCTGCGCCTGAGGGTCGCGGTGCGCAACGAGGAGCGTCCCGAGACGCCCGCTCCCGACGAGATCCTCGTCCTGCTCCTGCCCAAGGCACCCGCGGGCCTGCGGAACTGAAGTTCCCGGCCTCCCCGGCCGAAACCCCAACCATGACTGTCCCGCACCTCAACCCCTACGAAGCGCGCGTCCTCGGTGTCCTGATCGAGAAGGCGCTCACGGTTCCCGACCAGTACCCGCTCTCCCTGCACGCGGCGACGACGGGCTCGAACCAGAAGAACAATCGCTGGCCGGTGGTCGAGTACAGCGAGGCCGAGGTCCACATCGCGTTCCAGGGGCTGCTCGCGAAGCACCTCGCGCACCGCTCGATCGCGGCGGGCTCGCGCGTCGACAAGTACAAGCACGGTGCTCAGGAAGCGCTCGGTCTCGACGACGCGCACGCCGCGATCTTGGCCGAGTTCCTGATGCGTGGACCGCAGCAGCCGGGCGAGCTCCGCTCGCGCGTTGAGCGCATGACGCCGGGCCTGACTGCCGAGCTGCTGATGGAACGCATCGCACGGCTGCGCGAGAAGGGCTACGTCAAGCGGATCGATGCGCTGCCGGGCGAGCGTGCGGAACGCTACGTGCAGGTGCTGTGCCCCGAGGCCCATCCGCTCGACGCCGTCGCGCTGGCCATGTCGCGACCGATCGCAACGCCGCGACTCGATCTCGAGGCGCGCGTGCTCGCGCTCGAGAACGAGGTGGCGGCCCTGCGGCGCAACCTCGAGCACGTGCTGAAGGAACTCGGCTCGCCGCCGCTACCGCCTGCGTAGGGACGTTTCTGCGCATCCGCGCCCGGGCGCAGCGGCTCTCGTTCTGGACTAGGGAGGTCCGGAGGAGGTGTTCCATGCGCGTCGTGATTCCCTTGTTGTTGCCGGTCACACTCACGTCGGCCTGCGAGATCGTTTCTGGTGTCGCGAGCACGAGACATTCGTCGGCCGTCACGCAGGACGGCGAAGTTCGCATCCTGCTCGGAGACGGCACGCTCGACGAGCAAACGCGGGAGCCGACGGGCAAGCCCGTCATACTCGGAGCGGAGTGCGTGCGGCAGGAGGCGGACTCGCGGCTCGGCATGGACACCGCGAGCGAGAGCGGGGTCGACCTCACGCTGGTCACCTTGGAGCTCCAAGGCGGCTATCACCACACGTTTCACGCGGAGCCCTCGTTCCGGCCCTGCCTAGGGGCGGGCGCCGCGCCGGTGTCCGCGACGGCCGACGCCAGCGACGGGTTCCTCTCGGTCAACGACAACCACGTCACGTTCGGATCGAATGCCCATGCAGGCGTGGTGTGGGACCTCGATCCCTCGGTGCTCGGCCTCGATGTGCGCCACCTCGGCGGCACGGACGTCGACCTCTTCGGAGGCTCGTGAACCGTCGACCTGACGCAGGTGTGCCTGTTCGGCGGCTTCGGGATCTGAGGCCGCGGGGCTAGTGCGCCTCGAGCCACGAGTCCCCGTGGCCGATATCGACGGCGAGCGGAACGGAGAGCATGACGGCGCCCTCCATGCAGCTGCGCACGATCTCGGACGCGGGGCCAAGCTCGCGCTCCGGACACTCGAGCACGAGTTCGTCGTGCACCTGCAGCAGCATGCGGGCCGCGAGTCCTGAGCGCGCGAGCGCAGCTTCGAGGTCGATCATCGCCTTCTTGATGATGTCCGCGGCCGAGCCCTGCACGGGCGTGTTCACGGCCGCATTCTCGGCGAACACGCGCAGGCGCGCTTCCTCGGAGTTGATGTCGGCGATCGCCCGACGGCGGTGGAAGAGCGTCTCGACGTATCCGCTCGCGCGCGTCGACTCGATGACGCTCTCGCGCCAGCCGCGGACCTTCGGAAACGAGCGGAAGTAGCGCTCGATGAACTGTCGCGCCTCGACGAGCGTCAGCCCGGTCTCGCTCGCGAGTCGATTGGGGCCCATGCCGTAGAGCAGGCCGAAGTTCACGGCTTTGGCGCGGCTGCGCATCTCGCGCGTGACGAACGGCTCCGCGACGTCGAAGATCACGCTCGCGGTCGACGAGTGGATGTCCTTGCCCTCAGCAAAGGCCTGCTTCATGCGCTCGTCGCCAGCGAGGTGCGCCATGATGCGCAACTCGACTTGGCTGTAGTCGGCGGTGAGCAGCTTCCACGTTCCATGCTCGTCGGGACCGCGCGCGACGAAGGCGGCACGCAGGCGCTGGCCGCGCTCGGTGCGCACGGGGATGTTCTGCAGGTTCGGCTCGCTCGACGCGAGACGGCCGGTGGCGGCGCTCACTTGGCTGAACGAGCAATGCACGCGGCCCGTGCGCGGGTTCACGTAGCGCGGGAGCGCCTCGACGTACGTACCCTTCAGCTTCTGGACCTCGCGGTACTCGAGGATGTGCTTCACGATCTCGACGTCGCCGTACGACTGCGAGAGCGTCTCGTAGTCCGTCGAATAGCCGGTCGTCGTGCGCCGCGGCTTCTTCACGCCCGCGGCCTCCTGGATGCGCAGCTTCTCGAACAGAAGCTCGCCGAGGGCCTTCGGGCTGTTGAGGTTGACCTCCTCGCCCGCGAGTTCGCGCACGCGCGACTGGTGGCGCTCGATGTCGACGTCGAGCTCGCGACCAAGCTCGTCGATCAGGCGCGTGTCGATGCGAATGCCACGTTCCTCCATGGCCGCGAGCACCGGCACGAGCGGCATCTCGAGCTCGTAGAAGAGCTGCTCGTTGCCGGTCTCCGTGAGCTCCTTCTTGAGCTGCTCGTAGAGCTGCCACGTGACGTCCGCGTCCTCGCAGGCGTACTCGGCGACCTTGGCGATGGCCACCTGATCCATCGTGATCTGCTTGGCGCCCTTCCCGATCAGGTCGGACGTCGGGATCTTCTTGATGCCGAGATACGTGAGCGCGAGCTCGTCGAGGTTGTGGCGACGCGATGTGCCATGCACGGTGAATGAGGCGACCATCGTGTCGAACGCGACCGGCGGCATGCGCAGGCCGGCGGCGCGCAGCACGAGCGCGTCATACTTGTGGTTCTGTCCGATGCGGACGAGGGCGGGATCGAGCAGCACCGGTGACACGCGTTCGAGCAGCTTCTCGCGGCTGCCGCACAGGCAGGGTTCGAGGTTGAAGGGCAAGTACCAGGCGCTTCCTGTGGCGCACGAAAACGAGAGGCCAACGAGCTGCGCCTCGAGCGGGAACAGGCTCGTGGTCTCGCTATCGACGGCGAGCGCTCCTGCGGAGCGCAGCGCCGCAAGCATTGCTTCGAGCTCGGATTCCGTGCGCACGGTGCGGTAGTCGCGCGACTGCGCCACCGCGGCGCCCTGCTCGACCTTCTTCAGCAGGCTGATGAAGCCCATCTTGCGGAAGAACTCGGCCACCTGCTTGGGGTCGGGTTCGAAGTGGGGTAGCTCGTCGAAGCCCGGATCGAGCGACACTCCGCGCCGGATCGTGACGAGGTCGAGCGACATCAGGAGCTGCTCGCGGTCGCGCTCGATGTACTCGCGCTGCTTGCCCTTGATCTCGTGTACGTGCTCGAGAACGCCTTTCACCGAGCCGTACTGCTCGACGAGCTTCATCGCGCCCTTCTCGCCGATGCCCTTCACGCCCGGCACGTTGTCGGATGCGTCGCCCATGATCGCGAGCACATCGACGACGTGCGCCGGATCGGTGCCGAACTTCTCCTTGACCGCGTCGAAGCTCTCGAGCGCGATGCCGCCGCCCTGCTTGAACACGTTGTAGAGCGTCACCTTCGGGCTGACGAGCTGCATCATGTCCTTGTCCCCGGACACGATCATCACGTCCCAGCCGCGCTTCTCCGCTTCCAGCGACAGGGTGCCGATCACGTCGTCGGCCTCGTAGCCCGGAACTTCGAAGATCGGGATGCCGTGAGCGCGCACGACCTCGCGCAGCCAGTCGAGTTGCGCCACAAGTTCGTCCGGGATCTTCTGGCGCGTCGCCTTGTACTCGCCGTACTGCTTGTGGCGAAACGTGGGCCCCTTGGGATCAAAGGCGACTGCGATGCGCTCGGGGTTCTCGTTGGCGAGGATGCTGCGCAGCGTGTTCGAAAAACCGTAGGTCGCGCCGCAGGGCAGTCCCTCGGGCGTCGTCAGGCCCGTGCGCTGCATCGCGAAGTGCGCCCGGTAGGCGAGCGCGGTCCCGTCGAGAAGGAAGATGCGCGGCATGGACGGGAGGATACGTTTCCCGCGCGGTCGTGTCCCGCTGGGAAGCCCCCCGGTGAGCGCGTATCCTTCAGCCGTGCAGGCCATGGCTGGCGGATTTCTGAAGCTCGCCCCGGACGTCCCGGGGCTTGAGTCGCTCGGCGCGCGCGAGCTCGACGACCTGTTCGCGGAGCCTCCGCGCACGGTGACGTCGAGCCGTACGCGACGCGTGGGTGCGCCCTTCGTCGTGCCTCTGCCTGGCACGCCGGACGAGCATGGCGTTCAGCACGAGAAGCCGCGTGGAGCGGGCACGGGTCTGTTGCAATTCGAACACTTCGGACGCGGCGGATGGGCAGGCTTGTCCGCACGCTTCACGCATCCGCGGAGCACGAGTCTCGCAGCGCGTGCGTGGAATCTCACCTGCCACCTGCAGGCCCACGGAGTTGCGACACCGCAGCTCGTGGCGCTCGGCGAGCGCGGCGCGAGCTTGTTCGGAGCCGAGTCGGTGCTCGTCACTCGCGAGCTAGAGGGCTTCGTGTCGTTGCGCGAGTTCCTGCGTACGGCGGACAAGCGCTCCGAGCGTCGTCGCGCGTTGCACTCGCTTGCGCTCGCGCTCGTGCAGGTCGAGCGCTGTGGTGCGTGGCTGCCGGCCACCAGTGCGGACAACGTGATGGTGCAGCGCGACGACGAGGACTGTATCGCGATCAAGATCGTGAACCTGCAGTCGGAGCAGTCGATCCTGAAGGAGCGAGGCCTGGCGCGCTCGCGCCTGCCGTCGGTGGCTTTCACGGCCTTTGCCGGAGGAGCGCTTCGCCCGTCCTTGCCGAAGACCGAGCGCGAGAGCCAGCTCGCGAAGATCGCGCGCGATGTCGGCCCATTGCTGTCGCGTCGCGAGCGTCTCGAGCTCCTCGTGCGACTCGGCTTCGCTCGCGAGCGCGCGTCGGTCCTCGCAGCGCGCTGCTAGGCGTCGCTTCAGCCGAGCTTCGGCGGCTCGCCCGCGCGGAAGTCGTGCAGCACGAGTTCGAGCGAGCGCTCGCCACGGAACCAGTTCCAGCGTGGCGTGTGAACGATGTGCAGGGGGGCGCCCATCTGCAGCTCAGGCAGCCTTGCCGCCATCCCGAACGCCATCGTCTTGAGCACGCGGTGGCCACGCCGCAGCTTGAGAATCAGGTGCGAACGATCCTGCCCGATCACGCGCGGTGGTTCCGCGAGCCGGACGTCGCCCGAGATCAGCACGGGCTTCTCGTTCTGCGCCCCGTAGGGCTCGAGCCGATCGACCTGCGACATCAGGTTCTCGTCGACGCTCTCGAACGCGACCTCACTGTCGATCCACAGCGCCTGTACCTCGTGCGAGCGGCCGTCGAGCATCTCGCGCGCCCGCGCGCACATGGCCACGCGCACCTTGTCGATCGCGTCGGCCTCGACCTCGCAACCGGCGGCCTGCGCGTGACCTCCGTAGCGCACGAAGTGGTCCTTCGCGCCATGCATCGCCTCGAGGACGTCGAAGCCGGTCACCGAGCGCGCGCTGCCGCGACCGCGGTCGCCGTCGAGTCCGATGATCAGTGAGGGGCGCTGGAAGCGCTGCGTCACCCGCGAGGCGACGATGCCGACCACGCCCTGGTGCCACTCCTGCCCCGCGAGCACGAGCACGGGGTGCTTCGCGATATCCGCGAACGCGCTCGCCTGCTCGAACGCGCGCGCGCACAGCTCGGCCTCGATGCGCCGCCGTTCTTCATTGAGAGCACCAAGGCGCGCGGCGAGCTCCGCGGCTCGCGTTGCATCCGTGCACAACAGGAGCTCGACCGCCAAGGCGGCACTGTCGAGGCGACCGGCGGCATTGAGTCTCGGGCCCACCTTGAAGCCGACGTCCTCGGCCACGAGCTTCGTCTCGCGCAGGCCGCAGCTCTCGAGCAGTGCCCGCAGTCCGACGTTGCTCGTGCCTTCAAGCGCCTTGAAGCCGTGGCGAGCGAGCGCGCGATTCTCCTCGACCAGCGGCACGACGTCGCACACCGTCGCGACCGCGACGTACGCCATCGCGTCGACGAGGAACTGCTTCAGGTCCTCGCGCACCTTGCGCGCACCGCTCATGTGCTGCGCCACGCCCCAGGCGAGCTTGAACGCCACTCCGGCCCCGCACAGCTCGCGGAACGGATAGCGCGACGTCGGCAGCTTGGGATTCACGATCGCGACGGCGCGCGGCAGCTCGCCCAGCGGCGGTTCGTGGTGATCGGTCACGATCGTGTCCACGCCGATCTCCGCGAGCTGCGCGATGGTCTCGCGCGCCGCCGTACCGTTGTCGACGCTGATGACGAGCTTGGCTCCGGTCTCGCGTGCCTTCGCGACGGAATGGGGACCGAAGGAGTAGCCGTCGTTGAGCCGGTGGGGGATGTGCCAGACTGCGTCCGCTCCGAGCAGCGCGAAGAGCCGCATCAGCAGCACCGTTCCGGTCACGCCGTCGACGTCGTAGTCGCCGTGCACGAGGATGCGCTCGCGGCGCTCGACGGCGCGCGCGATGCGCTCGGCGGCGGCGGGCAGGTCCGGCAGGTCCGCCGGATCGTTCAGCGCGTGCAGGCTGGCCTCGAGGTGCCGCGCGGTGGCCTCGCCTCCCTCGTGACCGCGAGCCGCGAGGATGCGGGCGACGACCTCGGTCACGCCGTTGCGCTGCACGAGCGCGCGCACGGCCTCGGGGGTGGGACGGCGCAGCTTCCAAGGCCTGTTCACGCGCAGATTCTAGCCCGCCCGAGGTCTGATCCGGTCGCCACGGTGCGGGCGGCCTCGACGGAGCCTATTCTGGAGTGCATGTCCTCTCGCGCCGACGCCTCCAAGGATGCCTACCGGCTGCTGCCTTCGATCGAGGAACTGCTCCACGACCCGCGCCTGCGCGAGCTCGCGGCGAGCGTGCCGCGCGAGCTCTGGCTCGGGTTCCTGCGTGACCTGATCGAACGCTGGCGCAGCGAGATCAAGGCTGGGAGGCTCGATGCGGCGACGCTCTCCGGGCGCTTGGCTGGCCCCGTGCTCGTGAACGAGCTCAACACGGCCGTCGTTCGTGAGCGCCGCGCCGGGATCGTGCGCGTCGTCAACGCCACGGGCGTCGTGCTGCACACCGGTCTCGGTCGCGCGCCGCTTCATCCGGAGGCGGCGGCCGCCATGGGCACCGTCGCGGGCTCGTACTGCGTGCTCGAAGTAGACCGCGAGTCGGGCGAGCGCAACCAGCGCGACGACCGGCTCTCGGAGCTGCTCCGTCGCATGACGGGCGCCGAGGCGGGCATCGTGGTGAACAACTGCGCCGCGGCCGTCTACTTGTTGCTCAATACCTACCTCGCGCGCGGCAAGCGCGACGAGGTGATCGTGAGTCGCGGCGAGCTGGTCGAGATCGGCGGCTCGTTCCGGGTCCCCGACGTGATGGAGCGCGCGGGCGTCGTGCTGCGCGAGGTCGGCACCACGAATCGCACGCGCATCGCGGACTATCGTGCCGCGGCCGGGGAGCGCACGTCGCTCCTGATGAAGGTCCACACCTCGAACTTCCGCGTCGAGGGCTTCACCGAGGAAGTCACGCCCCGGGAGCTCGCGGAACTGGGGCGTGAGCTCGGATTGCCCACCGCGTTCGATCTCGGCTCGGGATTGATCGAGGGCGACGACGTGGAGCCCTTGCCCGAGGTGATGGGCGACGAGCCGCGCGTGCGCGATGCGGTGGCGAGCGGCGTCGACGTCGTGTGCTTCTCGGGTGACAAGCTGTTCGGCGGTCCGCAGTCGGGCATGCTCGTCGGCAAGCGGGCCGCGATCGCCGCCCTGCGCAAGAATCCGGTCTATCGCGCACTGCGGCTCGACAAGGTGACCATCGCGGGGCTCGAGCGCACGCTCGAGCTCTACCTCGCCGATCGCGGCGACGAGATTCCGTCGCGTGCGATGCTGCGCGCTACGGCGGACGAGCTTCGGCCGTGCGCCGAGCGGATTGCCGCGGCACTGCGCTCGCTCCCGGACTGCACGGTGTCCGTCGTGGCGGAGCGTTCCCAGCCCGGCAGCGGCGCGGCGCCCGGCGTGTTCCTCCCGACGTGGGCCGTGCGCCTCGCTCACACGCGTCGCAAGGCGGCCCATCTGGCCGCGGACCTGCGCCGCGCGGAGCCGCCGGTGTTCGTGCGCGTGCAGGACGAGGCGCTGCTGCTCGATCCACGCTCGCTGCTGCCCGGAGACGAGGAGCGACTCGTCTCGGCCGTGCGCTCCGTGATCGCGTGAGCGACTCCACGCTCGGATTCGCTGCGCTGCGCCACTAGACTCCCGCGCCCCGCGGAGCAGGGGAGTCGCATGACCACCCAACCTTCGACGCTGCGCAGCGAGATGCGCGCGCTGCTCCAGATCGCGTGGCCAATCATGTTCACGCAGCTCTCGATGATGTCGCTCGGCGTCGTCGATCTGATGATGGTCGGGCGCTTCGGAGTCGACGCGGTCGGGGCCGTCGCGCTCGGCAACATCTGCAAGATCGGCACCTCGATGGTGGCGATGGGACTGGTGCTCGGCATCGATCCCTTCCTCACGCAGGCCCAGGGAGCGCGCGACGCCCGAGCCCTCGCGCTCGGCCTGCAACGCGGTGTCGTGATTGCCTTGCTCGCAGCCCTGCCGGTCGCAGCCCTCTGGGCCTGGATCGAGGATTTTCTGTTGCTGATGCGACAGGACGCCGCCGTCGCCGCGATCGCACACGACTACGTAATCGCGCAGCTGCCGTCGATCCCGCTGTACCTGATCTTCACCGCGCAGCGCCAGTACCTGCATGCGCGCGGGATGCTGCGTCCGGCGCTCGTGGTGGCGCTCGCGGCAAACGCCCTCAACGTCGTGCTCAACTGGGCGCTCATCTTCGGCCACCTCGGTTGTCCCGAGCTCGGTGCCGTCGGCTCGGGCATTGCGACCTCCATCGTCCAGTGCGCGATGCCCCTGATGCTGTGGGGCCTGATGCGGCGCGGCCGCTTGTGCGACGACGCCTGGGTCCCTTGGAGCCGTGCGGCGTTCGATCCCGCGGCCCTGCGTTCGATCCTCGCCGTCGGCATTCCGATCGGACTGCACTTCGCGGCGGAGATCTGGGGCTTCCACGTGGCGGGCCTGTGGGCCGGATGGCTCGGGAAGAACGAGCTGGCGGCCAATTCGGTGGTGCTCAACCTCGCCTCGATCTCCTTCATGCTGCCCCTCGGAGTCGGGCTGGCGACGGTCACGCGGGTAGGGAACCTCGTCGGCGAGGGCCGGCCGCGCGATGCACAGACGGCTGCTTGGTCCGCGCTCGGTCTCGGAGCGGGCCTGATGCTCCTGTGCGCCGCGACCTTTCTGCTCGCGGGCGAGCCGCTGGTCGGGGCCTACACTTCGGACGCTGCCGTGCTGGCTCTGGCCGTGAGCACCCTGCCGATTGCGGCTGCGTTCCAGCTCTTCGATGGTCTTCAGGTCGTCGCGGCCGGCGTGCTGCGCGCCATCGGCCGGACGACGCCCACGGCCATCGCCAACCTGCTCGGCTACTACGCACTCGGACTCCCCCTGGGCTACTACCTGGCCTTTTCCCGCGGCATGGGCCTCGCCGGGATCTGGTGGGGCGTCGCCTGCGGGCTCGCGGCGGTCGCGATCAGCCTGGTGACTTGGGTGGCGATCCGTGGGCCCGCCACCGCCCGGGCCATCGCCGATCGTCCGGCGACTTGAACGCGCTCGCGGCGTACACTCCGCGCGCCATGACCGGCCACGAACACAAGCGCCTCGTCGACTACGCCGACTGCGCGGGTTGAGCGGGCAAGCTGCCGCAAGGGCAGCTCGCGCAGGTCCTGCGCGGCCTCAGCTCCAACCCGGACGGGCGACTGCTCGTCGGACCCCAGACCATGGATGACGCTGGCGTCGTCCTGCTGGGGCAGGCCGAAGGCTTGCCCGCGGGCGTGCGCCTTGCGCTCGTGCTCACGGTGGACTTCTTCCCGCCCGTGGTCGAAGACCCATACTTCTATGGCGCCATCGCGGCGGCGAACTCGCTCTCGGATGTTTACGCGATGGGGGGCAAGCCCGTCAGCGCGCTGACCCTCGCCTCGATCCCCAAGGAGTTTCCCGCGGAGTGGGTCGGCGAGATTCACCGCGGCGGGTTCGAGAAGATCCACGCCGCGGGGGCGAGCATCGCCGGCGGCCACACGGTGCAGGGCCAGATCCAGTTCGGCTTCTCGGTGACGGGCGTCGTGGACCCCGAGCGCATGACCGCCAACAGCGGCGCGCGCGCCGGCGACCGCGTGTACCTCACCAAGCCGCTGGGCATGGGAACCATGACCACCGCCGCCAAGAAGGGCGCGATCGGCTGGTCGGAGCTGCTCCCGGCTGCCGTCCAGATGGCGATCCTGAACGACCAGTCCTGTGCGGCCATGGTGGCCGCCGGAGCGCGAGCCTGCACCGACGTCACCGGCTTCGGCCTCGTCGGCCACGGTCGCAACCTCGCGGCAGCCAGCGGACTGACCCTGCGGATCGAGACGGCGCGCGTGCCGCTCTTCGGCGACGTGCTCGAACTCGCGCGCCGCGGCCTGAACTCCGGCGGCGCCAAGCGCGGTCGAACCGCCCTCGCCCCCGAAGTGTCGATCGCGCCCGGCTTGGAAGACGCGCTGGTCAACCTGATGTTCGACGCCGAGACCTCGGGTGGCCTCCTGATCGCGATTCCGACCGCGAGCGCGGCCGCGCTGGAGCGAGAGCTCCGCGCCCGGGGCCAGCTCGTTGCCCCGATCGGCGAGTTCGTCGCCGCGAGCGGCGTGAACGTCGAGCTGCGCTGAGCTTCGGCGCCCCAGAGCGCTTCTCGGGGTCTCCGTGTCTCGAGCGCTTGGCCGCCGACCGTCCCTCACCCCGCCACGGTGGTCGGGACCCGGCTCCGACCGCGCTCGCATGCTGGGCCCGCAATGACGCGAGGGGCGCCTCGCTCGCGCGAGACGCCCCTCGTTGTCTTCTCGGAGCCGTCGCCGGCTCCCTACCTCACGGGGCCAGCGTGAACTGGACGCCGTTGGTGAGGTTGCCGCCGCCCGGGGCCGCCGAGTCGCGGTACCAGACCTGCGTGTTGAACACGCGGCCGGCCGTCAGCGGGTTGCCGAGCGCCGTCGGGCGCGCCGCCATCCAAGCCAGGAAGTCGACGATGTAGATACCGCTGCAGGTACCCGCCGTGCCGCCGCTGTTGGCCGGAGCCACGCGCTTCATCGGCGAGCGGACGCACTTGTAGCTCGTCGAGCCCGGAGCCCAAGGCTGGGCCTTCGGACCGTTGATGCCGTAGAACATCAACGCCTGGCGCTGGCCTTCGAGGCCCGAGCCGATCAGCACGAAGCCCGAGGTCGAGGACGCACGCGGGATGCCGCTCGCATTGAGGGCACCGACGCAGCCGTTCAGCGACGTACCGGCCGTGCAGTAGGTGAACACGATGCCGGTCTCGCAGTCGTCCGGCTGACCGTTGAGGTTCGTGTCGAGCTGGCTGCCGGCCCCGATCTCGCAAGCATCACCGATGCCGTCGAGGTCGCAGTCCTCCTGCGCCGGGTTCGCGATCGTGTCGCAGTTGTCGTTGCAGTCCACGATGCCGTCACCGTCGGTGTCAGCGTCGGAGACGCCGCAGCCGCAGATGCCCGGAGCCACCTTGCCCGGATCGTTCGGGCAGAGGTCGTTGCAGTCGGCCGTGCCGTCACCGTCCGAATCCGTGTCCGCCACGCCGCAGCCGCACTGGCCCGGGGTGACCTTGGTCGGATCGTTCGGGCAGAGGTCGAAGCAGTCGGCCGTGCCGTCGCCGTCCGAGTCGGTGTCGGCCACGCCGCAGCCACAGATACCCGGGGCGACCTTGTTCGGGTCGTTCGGGCAACCGTCGTTGCAGTCGAGCGTGCCGTCACCGTCGGAGTCGACGTCCGCCACACCGCAGCCACAGACACCCGGGGCGACCTTGTTCGGGTCGTTCGGGCAGCCGTCGTTGCAGTCGAGCGTGCCGTCGTTGTCCGTGTCGACGTCGGCCACACCGCAACCACAGACACCCGGGGCGACCTTGTTCGGGTCGTTCGGGCAGAGGTCGTTGCAGTCCGGCGTACCGTCGCTGTCGCTGTCCGTGTCGGCCACGCCGCAACCGCAGATTCCCGGCGCCGTCTTGTTGACGTCGTTCGGGCAGCCGTCGACGCAGTCGTTGCTGCCATCGCCGTCCGCGTCCGCGAAGCCGGGCGCCGTGATGTTCAGCGTCCAAGCCGTCGCCGGCACGCTCGTGCCGAACTGCGACACGCGGATGATGTAGGTCGTCGTGCACGTCGCCGTGAACGAGACCACGCTGGCAAGGTTGGGTGCGGTGCACGTGTCGTCGTCGCAGGCAATCTCCGTCAGCGAGCCACACGCTCCCGTGTAGACCGTGATCACAGAGTCGCTGACGGGCTGGGTCGCACCGCAGGTGTCGACCGTGACCGTGCCAGCACCCTGCGAGGTCCAGCTGAACCACACGTCGCGGCTCTGGTTCGCCTGGCAGGCCGAGGCCGGAGCGCTGTTGGCACCGACCGGCGTCGCGAAGCGCGTATCCGCAACCGCAGTCGTGCTGCCCGCCGCGAGCACCGTCGCCGTGGCGCACTGGTCGTTGGCCGGCGGCGGCACGACGAAGTTCCACGTCAGGGTGAACGCGCCGGCGCCGGAGTTCTTCTCCGACACTCGGATGCGGACCGACTGGTTCGCAGCGAGGAAGTAGGAGAGCTTGGCCGACAGCGGGTTGGCGCAGGTCGCGTCATTGTCGTTGCAGAGGAGCTCGGTGCCACCGCAGGCGTCGAACACCGAGATGGCCGTGTCACCCGACGCCGTGGCGCAGGTGTCGAGGTTCAGGGTGCCGGCGTCCGCGCCGCCCGTGAACGAGTACCACACGTCCTTGCCCGCAGCGTCGCAGCTCGAGGCACCGTCGTTGGTCGCGTTCTGGAGGTTGCCCACGACCGGCGAGGTCGTCAGCGCGGTCGCGCTGGCGCAGGCGTTGTTCGCCGGCGGCGCGCCGATGTCGACGCGCATCTCGTACTGGTACGTCTTGCCACCGGGCATCTGACCACCGAAGAACGTGGCTGCCGGCGTCTGCTGGACACCGACACCCGCGATCACGTTGATCACGTACCAGTCACCCGCCACCACAGGCGCGGAGACCGTCTGGATGCCGTTGGCGCAGCGCGTCACGAACAGGGTCGTGTTCGCAGCCGGGGTCAGCGACGTCGCCGGGCACACCCCGCCAGCCGACAGCTTCTGCAGCTGCGCCTGAGCGTTGGTGCCGAGCGTGTTGAGCACGATCTGGATCGTGTCCGTCACCGTGGCCTGGAAGCGGTAGCTGTCGATGTCGCGCGAGTTCACCATGCCGCGGCCCGTGCCGCGGATCGTGACACCCGGGAAGCCCGGCGTCGCGATGTCGGTGAAGCCGTTCGGCGTCGACGCGCAGCCGTCGTTGCTGGCCGGACCGAAGCCAGCCTCCGCCTCGGTGTCCGGACCGGCAACACCCGTGCAGATGTTGACCGGGAGCGCCGTCGCGCAGGCCACGCCGCCGTCCGTCACCACGAGGTTGTAGGCCGAGGTCTGGGCGCCCG
>SXKQ01000135.1 GCA_005778045.1 Planctomycetia bacterium | reverse complement strand
GCTGGGTCGCGTCAGCCAGCTCGACATCGACGCCGATGTCGTAGCTGTTGAGCTTGAGCTCGTAGCCCTCGCGCTGACCGCCGAGCGGGTTGACGTTCATCACCAGCGTGGCCACGTCCCCGTCACAACTGAGCTTCCAGTGCTTGTAGCGGCTGGGATGCGTCTGGAATACGACGGGAATGGAGGGATGAGCGGTCGCGGCCACGGGCGTCTCGCAGGGTTCGGGTTGGTGCTTGCGCAGATCGAGAGTGAGAACTATATTTCCCATCACCCGAGCGACCGAGGAAGCATAGTTCCCACGCCATGGATCGACAAGACCTGTTCCGAGAGTTGGGCCGAAAGCTGCGCGGAGCCCGCGAAGCCGCGGGGCTGAGCGTCACCGAGCTCGCCAAGCAGGCCGGCCTCAGCCGGCGTCACGTGACCGAGGCCGAGGCCGGGCGGGCCAACCTGTCCGTGGGCAAGCTGTTCGATTTGTCTGTGGCACTGGGCCTCCCACTGCGGCGGCTGTTCGACCTCGAACCGGCGAAACCGGCCCGCATCGCGCTCGTCGGCCTGCGCGGCGCCGGCAAGTCGAGCATCGGCCGCGCGCTGGCGCTGGCCCTCGAGGTGCCGTTCGTCGAACTCGACGCGCGCGTCGAGGAGCTGGCCGGCCTGTCGCTGGCCGCGATCTTCGAGCTGCACGGCAGCTCCGGCTTCCGGCGCTTCGAGGCCGAGGCCCTCGAGAAGGTGCTCTCCGAAGGCGAGCGTTGCGTGCTCGCCACGGGCGGCTCGATCGTGAACTCGCCCGAGACCTACGCGCGCCTGCGCTCCACGTGCCACTCAGTGTGGTTGAAGGCCACGCCCGAAGACCACTACGCCCGCGTCGTCGCCCAAGGTGACCTGCGCCCGATGAGCGGCCGCCCGCGCGCCATCGAGGAGCTGCGCGCGATCCTCGAAGCCCGCGAGCCCCTCTACGCGCAGTGCGAGCACACCGTGTTCACCTCCGGCACCACCCCCGCCCGGATCCTCGCCGACCTGGCCGCGCGCTACGCCGACGCCTGACCGCCCCAGCCGTGCGGGGCAGGTACGCGTGGGCGGAAGCCGCTCAGTCCCGGGGCGCGTGCTGCGCGCGGAGCGCCATGGAAAACTGGCACGGGATTCGCCGAAGATATCGCCATGCGCAACAGGACGGGGTGGTGGCTGTTCGGACTTTCGCTGCTGTTCGCGCTCGGTTCCTACTTCTGGATCGCCCATCGGCCGGGTACGAATGCGGCCGGGACTGCTGCGGATGCGACGGCGACGCGTCCTGAGTCGAGCGGCGGCTCGCCCGGCGCGGAGACCGGAGAGCTCGAAGCGCCTGTACTGGACGAGGGCACCGCGCTGGAGCGCGTGGCCCAAGAGGCGCGTGCCGAGAACGCGTTGCTCGACCTCGCGGGGCATGTCGCGTGGCCGCTCGGGACTCCGGACGACGAGAGCGCGGAAGTGCTGCTGCTCGGCAAGGCCGCGTTCGACGACGACGAGCTGCGCGAGGCGAACGACGACGAGCTCGCGGGCGAGGCGCGCATCCTAGGGCGGGCGCCGGTCGCGCCCGATGGCTCGTTTCAACTGCCCTGGCGCAACGTGTCCGACGGGACGTGGCTGCACCTGCGAGGTCGCTATGTGTATCTCGCGGCGCCACGCAAGCTGAAGTCGACGGACGCGGAGCAGCGGCTCGAGCTCGCGCCCGAGCTCGGAGCGTGGGTGACGGGTCGTGTCGCGCTCGCGGCCGGAGTCGAGGCGCCAAGCTTCGACGTGCGTACCTGCGAGCTCGAGCTGATGTTCGACGCGCTCGCGCTCGCTGGCGGCACGCGTCCCCCGCCGGGCCTGCGCGCACCCAAGACCCATCCACGCTCGGATGGCAGCTACGAATTCCGCGGCGTGGCCTCGCGGCTCGCGCGCGACCTGCGCGTACGCTGCGAACAGCTTGCGGCGTTCAAGGGCGAGCCGCAGGAGGTCCGCCCGGGGCTGCACATCGTGATCGATGCGGTGCTCACGCGCGGAGGCGAGCTCTCCGGGCACGTCGTGGACTCCGACGGCGTGCCGGTGGCGAACGCGCAGCTCGCGGCCTCCGTGGATCCGCTCGTCTTCGGACAAGGCGGCTTCGAGGTGCGCGAGGCAACGAGCGACTCGCAAGGTCGATTCCTGCTCGCAGCCGTGCTCGCGGGAGAGGTCGACCTGCGGCTCGCGGGTCGCGGAGTGCTCGAGCGCACACTCGCCTGCGAAGTGCGCGACGGAGAGCGCACGGAACTCGGCGACATCGTGCTCAAGCGCGGCGCGACGGTCGCGGGTGTCGTGCGGTGGCCCGATGGTAGGCCGGCGGCCGGCGCGAAGGTGCGCGCGGACTTCGATCCGGCGGCGCTCGGCGGCATGAGCGCGTTCCACGCGATGCAGGGCGCGCGCGGGGAAACCAGCGCGGATGCGGAGGGGCGCTTTGCGATCGAGGGCCTCGGAAAGGGTCCGTTCCTCGTGAGCGCGAACGCCGCGCCAGCGCCGGACGAGCCGGAGCACCGCGCGAGCGAGGGCGGCGTCGCGCCCGGAAGCCGGAGCCTCGAGCTCGTGCTCGCCCCTCCGCTCGAGCTCGCGCTCCGCGTGGTCGATGCGAGCGGCGCGGGCCTCGCCAGGGCCACCGTGCGGGCCAAGGAAAACGTGGGCGGCGTGGTGCGCGGGCTCGGCGGACGCACGGAGATCGCGCGGGCGAGCGAACAAATCGGCAACTACCGCTTCGAGGCGCTCGGTGCGGGCAGCTGGGACCTCATCGCCACGGCGGACGGCTTCACGCGCTCGGAGCTGGCGCTCGAGCTCCCGCGCGAGGACGTCGGCGAGGTCGTGCTCGTCCTGCAAAAGGGCGGCAGCGTGAGCGGCACGGTGGTCGACTTCGGCGGTACGCCGGTGGCCGGCGCGAGCGTGCAGGTCGCGGCCAATCTGCAGAACATCGTGAGCCAAGTCGAGGAGAGCGGCGTGCAGACGATGGTCGGCACCACGCTCGCCGACGGCAGCTTCCGAATCGCGAACCTGCCCGCCGGGCAGCACAAGCTCGTCGCGCGCGCGGATGGCAGCGCAGGCAGCGACGCGGTTGAAGTCGAGGTGCAGAGCGCTGCGGAGACGACGGGCGTCGTGCTCGCGCTGCGCGCCGGCGGCGTGCTCACGGGTGAGGTCTACGCGCAGGGCGGCGTGCCCGCCGCAGGATCTCAGGTGCTCGTCCAGCTCGCGTCCGATCCACTCGCTCAGCGCTTTGTCTCCAGCGATCGCGAGGGGCGCTTTCGCATCGAGCACCTCGCGGCCGGCTCCTACAACGTGATGCACTTTCCCAGTGCCGGCGCGAAGTCGCGCAACGGCAGCGCCAGCGAGGAGCCCGATCCGATGGCGATGGTCGCCGGCATGCTGCTCGCGAGCGCCACTGTGATCGAGGGCGAGACGACCCACGTCGTGCTCGGGTCCCCCGCCAAGAACGCCGTCGAGCTCGCGGGACGCGTCACCTGCGATGGGCGCGGCGTCGGCGGCATCGTGATCACGTTCCTGCCCGATGGCGGAGCGCGAGATGCGGCGGCCAAGGGTGCGCTCAAGTTCGCGGCCAGCGACGAGGACGGGCGCTTCACGGTCACGCTCGATGGCCCGGGCGCGTACCTCGCCTCGCTCCAGAAGCCGGGCACTGCGGGCCAGCAGCAGACGCTCACGCAGCGCTTCGTCGCGCCCGAGGTCGCGCAGTTCCAGCACGAGTTCGAGCTGCCCGTCGGCGCGATCGCGGGCCGCGTGCGCGCGAGCGACGGTGCGCCGGCTGCGCGCGTGCGCGTCACGATCGCCGTCGACGGGCCCGTGCAAGTCGGCACGCTGTTCGGCGACAACTACGCGGAAGTCGAGACGGACGCGGACGGCCGCTACGAGCTCATCTGGCTCGCCGAGGGGCGCTACACGGTCGCGATCGGAGGCGCGCCCCTCGGCGGCCTGCTCGGAGGCAGCGCGCGCGGCGGCCGGCAGCTGCGCGAGGGAGTGGCGGTGCGCACGGGTCAGCGCACCGAGGGCATCGACTTCGAGCTGCACACCGCGGGACGCGTGAGCGGACTCGTCAAGGGACCCGATGGTGCGCCGGCCGCGGAGGCCGCGCTGTTCCTGCGCGACGCCGCTGGACGGCCGCTGGAGCGCCTGTCGATGATCGCCACGGACTCGGCCGGACGCTTCACCTACGACGGGCTCGAGCCCGGCGAGTACAACGTCTTCGCGCGCAAGAGCGGGCTCGCGAGCGACGCGCGTGCGCGCGTGCTCGTGCGCGAGGGTGAGGCGGCGGAGGTCGAACTCGCGCTCGGCGCGGCGACGCTCCTGCTCGTCACGGTCACGAACGAGGACGGTAGCGCGGTCGAGGCGAGCTTGAGCGTGCTCGACGAAACGGGACGCGAGGTGCACGGGCTCGCGTCGCTGGCGGAGTTCATGACTGCGCTGTCGGCGGGCGAGCTCTCGAGCCGCGAGCAGCGCGTCGGACCACTGCCTCCCGGCAAGTACCGCGTGATCGTCACCGCAGCGGACGGCCGCAAGGAAACCAAACCGGTCACGCTCTCCGGTCAGCCCGAGCGCAAGCTCAACGTGCGGCTTTAGTGCCCGGCCTGGCCGCGCTCGCAGCGAGCTCGGGGTACCAGTCGGCGAGGACTTGCGCGAGCGCGCTCGCGACCTGCTTCGCTGTGTCGGCCCGTCGCTCGCGCGAGCGAGCGGTGGCGGGAAACTCCAATTGCACGGCCCGCAAGTTCGCGTCGCGATGGCGTCGCACGATGTAGCCGCCATTGAAGTAGGGCTTGCCGTCGGGGTGTGGCAGAGCCGGCGAAGGCAACGCCGCGAGCCCGGCCTCGGCGAGGCGCGCGCCGAGCGACCGATCTCCGCGCACCCACGGCACATCGACAAGCTCCTTGCCGAACCAGCGCTCGCGCGCGAGGGCAGCGTCGTCGAGCATGAGCTGCTTCGCGTCGAGCGCGAAGCCGAGCTCGACCAGCGGCTCGTCGTGAGCGTGACCATGCACATCGATCACGAGCGCGCGACCGTCGCGCAACTTGCGAGCGGCGGTCGTCGCGCGCTCGAGCGCCGCGTGATAGTCGCGCCAGACCTCGGCGCCGAGGCCTTCGGCGTCCGTCGCATCGTCCGCGGGCCGATTGAGATCGACCTTGGAGCGATGGATCGAGGTCGTGACGACGAACGGCCGCGCGTCCAGCAATCGCTCGAGCTCGTCGGCGACGGCGAGTGCCAGCTCGCGCGTTCCGATGTCCAGCGTGGTCACGCCACTGGTCCGATCCGGCGCGGCGGCCGGCTTCTCCGAGCCACCGTGCGGCGCACTCAGGACGAGCGGCAAGCTGCCCTCGCGAACCTCGAGGACCGCGGCGGCGCGAGGCGGACTGTCGATGTCCGGTCCTTGGACCAGCGCGAGCGGAAGAACGAGCAGGGCGGATCGCATCGAGGAGCTCGAGCACGCTAGCATGGCGACCATGGCCATGCCGCTGGACAAAGCCATCTCCGCGCTGCGCCGACGCGCGCTCGGAGTCGCGTGGATCCGCCGCGCGGGGCCTCTGTGCGGCTGGACGCTCTCCGGCTGCTCCGCCGCGGCCCTGCTCGTGCGCGGTGGTGCGAGCTGGGAGCGCGGCGAGGCGGCCTGGCTGCTCGCGCCGGCGCTGATCGCCCCCATCGCAGCACTCGTGCTCGCCCGCCGCGAGCGCCCGAGCCCCGCGCAGGCCGCGACGTGGCTCGACGTGCGCTCGGGCGGCAGCGGCTTCGTCGTCACCGAGCAGGAACTCGGCGCGACGGCGTGGAGTCCGCGCACCGAAGCTGCGCTCGCAGCAGCGCTCGAGCGCCTGCCGCGCGTCGAGCTCGGCGCACTGCTGCGTCCACTCGCGGTCGCGCTGGCCTTCGCGACGCTCGCGCTGTGGATCGAGCTGCCGCGCGACATGGTCGGGCCACCGCCGGCAGTCTCCGCCGCGGCGCTCGAGCGCGTCGAAGAGCGCCTCGAAGTGCTGAAGGATGCGCTCGCGCTCGAACCCGAGCTCGAGCGCGAGCTCGAGGAGCGCCTCGACGCCGCGCGGACCGACTCGGAGGCGGGCAATCCCGAGAGCACCTACGAGGCGCTCGACCAGCTCGACGAGCGCATCGAGCAGGCCGCGCAGGAGGCGGAGCTCGCTGCGCAGCAGGCACTGGCGCTTCTTCAGCGCGCAACCAGCGAAGCCGAGCTCGCCCAGGCCCAAGAGGCGCTGCAGAACGCCGCGCAGTCGATGGGTGCGGCGGGACTGTCGAAGGACCTGCCGCAGAAACTCGAGCGCGAGCTCGCGCAGGCCGCGCAGTCCCTCGCGGGCGAGCCACTCTCGTCGGCGGACCTCGCGCGCCTTGCGCAGGAACTCAAGGGCGCGCTCGACGGCCGCATGAGCAAGCTCGCGGGCGGGCGGCTCGTGGACCCGTCCAAGCTCGGCAAGCTCGGCGAGCAGCTCTCGCTCGAGGACTTCGACGAGGAGCACGAGTGCGACGAGAGCTGCAAGCAGCCCGGCGGCACATGAAAGGGCCGCGGCAAGCGTCACGCCGTGGGCGTGAGCGGAACACCGGGACAGGGCGGAGTGTCGCGCGGGCGCGGCGACGCCGACCTCGCGTTCTCGGGCGAGACCGAGGGGCGCACCGACGAGTTCGAGTCGCAGGCGCTGCCCGAGGCGAGCGCCTTCGATCCGGAATCGACGGGACTCGTCGGCGTGGGAGCCGCGGCGCCCGAAGCGGCGCCGCAGGGTGGCTCGGCGGGCCTCGTCGAGAGCGAGACTTCGACGGGGCGCAGCGCATGGAAGCGGCGCCTCGCTCCCCATCACCGCGCGGCCGTGCGCGACTTCTTCGGACAGGATGAACCCAAGCGATGACGACCGCTGAAGCGACCCTGCTCTCCCCGGCCGAGGTCGAGAGCGCGCAGGCGAGCGCGCGCACCGTGCTCGAAGGTCTCGATCGCACGTTGATCGGGCAGCAGGCGCTCACGCGCAGCGTGCTCGTCGGCTGCCTCGCGCGCGGGCACGTGCTGCTCGAGGGCCTGCCGGGCCTCGGCAAGACCGAGCTCGTGAAGGGCCTCGCCGCGCTCGTAGGGCTGCGCTTCCGACGCCTGCAGTTCACGCCCGACCTGATGCCCGGCGACATCACCGGCGGCCACGTGCTCGAGCAGGACAGCCGCGGCGAGCGGCGCTTCGTGTTCCACGAGGGCCCCGTGTTCACCAACGTGCTGCTCGCCGACGAGATCAACCGCGCGAGCCCCAAGACACAGTCGGCGCT
>SXKQ01000134.1 GCA_005778045.1 Planctomycetia bacterium | reverse complement strand
GTCCGGCTACATGTCCGTCGGCGCATCCAGCTCGACCTCGAGGAGGGCGGCGTGGCGCTGATCCGCATCGTCGACGACGGCTGCGGCATTCCGCCGGCCGAGATCCCGCTCGCGTTCGCCTCCCACGCGACCAGCAAGCTCTCGGATGTGGCCGACCTCGAACACATCGCGACGCTCGGCTGCCGCGGCGAGGCCCTGGCCTCGATCGCCTCGGTCGCGCGCTGCCGCATGTTCTCGCGCGTGCGCGGCGTGCCGCTCGGCGCGTCCGTCGAGATCGAGGGCGGACGCCTCGGCGAGATCCGCGAGAGCGGCGGCCCCGAAGGCACGCGCATCGAGGTACGCGATCTGTTCTTCAACACGCCCGCGCGGCGACGCTTCCTGAAGGCGACCGCGACGGAGCTCGGCCGTTGCCTCGACGTCGTGCAGCGCCTCGCGCTCGCGCAGCCGGGCGTCGGCTTCGTCGTCACGCACGACGGGCGCCGTGCGTTCGAGGTCGAGCCCGCGATGGACCTGCGCGCGCGCGTGCGTCGCACCTTCGGTGCCGAGCTCGCCGACGCGCTCGCGCCTGTCGAGATCCACGACGGCGACACGGTGCTCTCCGGCTTCGTAGCCCCGCCGCGCTTCGCGCGCAACGACACGACGCGCCAGATGTGGTTCCTCAACGGCCGTCCGTTGCGCGACAAGATCCTCTCGCGCGTGCTCAAGGACGCCTACCGCGGCTTCATCGTCGACGGTCGGCAGTCGGTGGCGTTCCTGTCGCTCTCGATGGACCCCGCAAAGGTCGACGTCAACGTGCACCCGGCCAAGGCGGAGGTGCGCTTTCGCGATGAACGGCGCATGTTCGGATTCCTCGTCGCGAGCCTGCGCGCCGCCGTGTCGACGATCGACATGGCGACGCCGGGCGAGCGCATGATCGACGCGGCCCTGCGCCGCGATCCCTCCGCGCCGGTCGCGCGACAGTCCACGCTGCCCGCGCCCGCCTGGCAGCCCCGGCCCGAGCCGAGGGAACGCGAGCTGCCGCTACTTGTGCGCGAGCTGGCGCCGAACCCTGCGCTCGCTCCCGCGGCTCCCACGGCCAGCGCCGACCTGCCTGTCGCGCCCGCCGCGACGCTTGCGCCGTCCGTGCGCGGACCGCTGCTGCAGGTGGGGCGCACCTACATCCTGCAGGCCACCGAGGACGGCTTCGAGATCGTCGACCAGCACGCGCTGCACGAGCGCTTGACGCTCGAGGACCTGAAGGCCGAGCTCGCGCGGGGAGCCGTCGAGGTCCAGCGTCGCCTCGTGCCGGAGCTCGTCGAGGTCGGCGGAGCGGCGGCCGAGCTCATCGAGCCGCACCTCGAGGCGCTCGCGCGCATCGGACTCCTGCTCGCGCGCTTCGGCAGCGGCACGATCGCTGTCCATGGCGTGCCGGCCCGCTTCCGCCGCGCCGATCCGACAGCGCTCGTGCACGAGGTGATCGCCGCCGTCGAGCGCACGGGTGCTGCGCCGGGTGCGGAGGACCTGCTCGAGGAGATCCTGCACCGCACCGCGTGCCGCTCGTCGGTCATGGCGGGGGACGAGCTCTCCGAGCTCGAGATGCGCTCGCTGCTGTCGCGGGCGCGCGAGGAGAGCAACTCGCAGACCTGCGCGCACGGACGACCGACGCGCGTGCGCTTCACGCTCGCCGATCTCGAGAAGGCGTTCTACCGCCGCTGAGGGCGCGCGCTCAGGGCTTGAAGCTCTCCGGGGCGAGCGGAGCGCGCAGGCTGGCGGTCTTGAGGTACAGCCGCAGTTTGGCCTTCTCGGCGAACTCCCACGGCGAGCGTGTGAGGTCCGGCGGGAAGGTCTGCACGTCGAATGGCACTTGGAAGCCGTCGACGGCCTTGTACTTGTCGAAGGCGAGCAGGGTCGCGCTCTCGTGCACCAGCGTGCCCTTGTCGTCCTCTGCTACGACGGCGAGACGCGGCAGCTTGGTGGTGGCGTCGAGCCCGATCCACGCGCGCACCTCGCGGCCCGTGCTGGTCCCATCCTTGCGCGCGATGGCGAAGTCGGGACTCACGAGGTCGAGCCATGCGAGGCCCTTGGCGCGCTCGAGCATCGACTTTCGCAAGGGGAACGGCGGGGCTTCGAGCACCGCGAGCGAGCGCAGCCGCAGGTTGCCCGCGTCGACGAGGTTGGCGAAGGTGCGCGCGATGTGCACGACCTGGTCGAGCTCCTGACGGTCCTGCTCGTAGTCGATGCCCTGCAGGCGCACCTTGCGGCCCTCGCCGTCGACGAGCCAGTCGCCGTCGGGACCGCGCAGGCGTCGGCGCCCCTTGACCTCGAGCGACGAGTCGACGAAGCCCGGCGCGAGGAAGCGGATGCGGCCGTCGTTGAAGTCCGCCTCGCCGCGGCCGCCGGCTTCCCAGCCGCGGGCGTCGAAGGCGAGTTCGAAGGCGCTGACCTTGGGCTGCGGCGTGGCCCCGCCGGTCGCGGCGCGCAGCGCGGCCCACAGCTCGCGCGCCTTCGGATTCGCGCTCTCCGGCACGGCACCCGGGACGAGCGCGGGGGGCTGCACCGGCGCGACCTGCGGCGGCTGCGTCGCGGGCGCGGGATCCTGGGGCACGGCGAACGCGAAGCTGAGGGCGAGCGACAGGAGTTGGGTCATGGTGAATGGAGCAGAGCCTAGCAACCTCGGCCAGCTCAGGCGTCGTGGGGGCTGCTCTAGGGCAGTGCTACGTGCGAAGATCCGTCGCGGTGGAAGGAAAGCAGGAATTGCGCGTGCTGCTCGGCGTGACTGCGAGCGGCAAGAGCGAGCTGGCGCTCGAGCTCGCCGAGCGCGCCGGGGCCGAAGTCGTGTCGATGGACTCGATGCTCGTCTACCGCGGCATGGACATCGGCACCGCCAAGCCGACCGCCATCGAGCGCATCCGCGTGCTCCATCACGGCCTCGATCTCGCGGCTCCGAGCGACGTCTTCACGGTCCAGCACTGGCTCGCGGCGACGGAGGTCGCGCTCGCGGACATCGCGGCCCGCGGCCGACGCGCGCTGCTCGTCGGTGGCACGGCGTTCTACTACAAGGCGCTGGTGCATGGCCTGTTCGATGGGCCTGACGTCGATCCCGCGCTGCGTGCGAGCCTCGAAGAGCGCTACGAGCGCGAGGGCGCGCCGGCGCTGCACGCGGAGCTCGCGCGCGTCGATGCGCCTGCGGCTGCGCGCATCCACGCCAACGATCGCAAGCGCGTCGTGCGCGCGCTCGAGGTGTGGCACCAGAGCGGGCGTGCCCTGAGCGACTGGCAGCGCGAGTGGGGCTGGGACGGCTCGGGCGCGAACGAACGGCCGCGGCGCGTAGTCGAGCTCGTGCCGGAACCGGAGCGGCTCGAGCAGCGCATCGTCGCTCGCACGGGAGCGATGCTCGACGCGGGCTGGGCTGCCGAGGCGGCGGCCGTGCGCGTGAGCGGAGGCTTCAGCTCGACGGCGTCCCAAGCGCTTGGCTACGCCATCGCGCTCGAACTGCACGACGGCCTCATCTCGCGCGAGCTCGCACAGCAGCGCATCGCGCTCGCCACGCGCCAGTTCGCGCGCCGCCAGCGCACGTGGTTCCGCAAGTTCCGCGAGGCGCGCTCGGTCGCGGCTTTGGAAAGGCCGCAGGACCTAGCCGAGCGTGTCGACGAGGTCCTGCGCTGGTTCGATTGGGCCTAGAGGCCCGCGGCGATCACTCGCCGATCTTGAACTCGACCTGCGGCGGTTCCGGGCGGTAGGGCTTGAGCGGCGACTGCGGCAGGAGCGGGTTGCTCTCGTTGGCGTTGATCAGGTGGCGGCGCAGAGTGGTCCCGACGCTGTCCAAGTCCGAGCTGAGCTTCCGGAGGTAGGGACCATCATCGCTCTGGCGATAGCCGGCAAACTGATAGCCCATCCGCGCCGGCACGCTGTTGAGGTGCCAGTGGTTGTTCTCGTAGGCGGGGGACGAGCAGCTGGCACTGAAGAGGCCGAGGAGCGCGAGGGCGCCGAGGGACAGACGCTTCATGGGGCGGTTGGGTGGGGGTCGAGGTCACCCCTTGGGGGGCGCCTTCAGTGGGGGCTCGGACGGCCGAGGGACCGACCGTCGACACGTAGTATGGACACGGCCGCTCCCGCCCGTCAAGTTGAGACCCCCGGAGCGTCCTCACCGGGACGGTCGGGAGCCTCCGCTTGGGGGCCTCGAGCGGGCCAGAGCCACTTTCCAGAAGCCAAAGATGCAGTATCAAGCCGTGCGCGGCATGCGCGACGTCCTCCCGGCCGAGATTCCCCTGTGGGAGCGGCTGGAGCACGAGGCCCGGCACCTCGCTCGCGCCCATGGCTTCCGGGAGATCCGGCCGCCCTTGGTGGAGGAGACGGCCCTCTTTATCCGCTCCGTGGGAGAGGTTACCGACATCGTCGAGAAGGAGATGTTCTCGATGCAGAAGGGGGACGCGCATCTCACCCTGCGCCCCGAGGCCACGGCCGGCATCGCCCGGGCCTACCTCGAGGCGGGCTTCGACAAGAACGCGCCCCTGCAGCGGCTCTTCACCATCGGGCCGATGTTCCGCGGCGAGCGCCCGACCAAGGGCCGTGAGCGCCAGTTCACGCAGTTCGACGTCGAGTGCTTGGGCAGCCTCGATCCACGCCTCGACGCGGAGTGCATCCACATGGCCGCGAGCTTCTTCGAGGCGCTCGGCATCGAGGGCATCGAGGTGCGCGTCAACTCGATGGGCGACGGCGAGGATCGCGAGCGCTTCCGCGAGGCCGTCAAGGCCTTCGTGGCCGGACAACTGACGGAACGCTGCGAGCTGTGCCGCTCGCGCTTCGAGCGCAACGTGCTGCGCGTGCTCGACTGCAAGACCCCGGCCTGCGTGGAGCTCAACAGGAAGGCGCCGGTGCTGGTCGACTTTCTGACGGACGCCAACCGCGGGCACTTCGACGCGGTGCGTTCGAGTCTCGTGGCGCTCGGCCGCAAGTCGGAGGTCGACACCGGCATCGTGCGTGGCCTCGACTACTACACGCGTACGATCTTCGAGCTGCACTACCCGCGCTTTGGCGCGCGCAGCGCGATGTGCGGCGGCGGCCGCTACGACCACCTGCTGCGCGACCTCGGCGGCAGCGACCTGCCGGCGATCGGCTTCGCGATCGGCTTCACGGGTACGCTGATCCTGATGCAGGAACTCGGGCTCGCGAAGGCTGTATCTCCCGCGCCGATCGACGTCTACGTGGTGGCCGCGGGCGCGGGACTCGAGGCGCGCGTGCTCGCGCTGGCTCAGTCGCTGCGCGCGGGCGGGCTGCCGGCCATCTACGACGTCGAATCGCGCAGCGTGAAGTCGCAGTTCAAGGCGGCCAACTCGGGCGGGCACCCGCTGGTCGTCGTGCTCGGCGACGCCGAGCAGGCGGCCGGCACGGTGCAACTCAAGGACATGCGCAACGGCACGCAGGAGCTCGTGCCCCAGGCCGAACTCGCGGCGCGCGCGCGCGCGCTGCTAGGGCGCTAGGCGCGTGGCCGAGTCCCGCCGAGAGGCCCGCTCGCTCGCGCATCTTGCGCGCGTCGGCGTCTACGGCGGCTCGTTCGATCCGGTCCACAACGGGCATCTGCACGTGGCGCGTGTCGCGCGCGAGCATTGCGCGCTCGACGGGGTCCTGTGGGTGCCGGCCGCGCGTCCTCCGCACAAGCCGCACAAGCGCCTCGCGAGCGAGGCGGACCGAATCGCGATGCTCGAGCTCGCGTTGGCGGGCGACGAGCGCGCATGGATCTCGACGCTCGAGTACGAGCGCAGCGGCCCTTCGTACACCGTCGACACGCTGCGCGAGCTGCCCGCGCGCTCCGGACTGCTCCCCGACTGCCAGCTGTTCCTGCTGCTCGGCTGGGACAACCTGCGCGGGCTCGAGCGCTGGCACCGCGTCGCCGACGTGCTCGCGCTGGCGCAGCCGGTCGTGGTGTGGCGCGAGGGCGGCGACGAGGCCGTGCTCGCGCACCTGCGTGCCACGCTCCCTCCGCAGGCCTTCGCGCGGCTCGAGAGCGGTCTCGTGCACCTCCCGCCCTCCCCAGAGTCCTCGACGGACGTGCGCGCGCGGCTCGAGCGCGGCGAGTGGCCCGTCGAGGCCGTGCCGGCCGCGGTGCTGGAATACATCCGCTCGCAGCGCGTCTACGAAGGCGGATACGAGTAGGGGAGATGGACGCGACGACCGCAATCCCGACGCTGGTGGCACTCGGCGCGAGCTTGCTCGCGGCGCTCGCGCTGGTCCCGATCGCGCGCCGCGTGGGCTGGGTCGACGGCGGCGCGAGCGAGCGCAAGCGCGCTGCGGAGCCGCTGCCCGTGTGCGGTGGCGCGATCGTGCTCGCAGGGGTGCTCGCGGGCTGGGTCGCGATGGAGCTCGGCGGGCGAGCGCAGGCGGGCTTCGTGCCCGGCCGCGAGCTGCGCGAGTTCGTGTCCGCCGCGCTCGGGCGCGAGGCCACGCTCTGGCCGCTCGGAGCGCTGCTGCTCGCCTTCGCGATCGGAACGCTCGACGATCTGCTCGAGGACGGGCTGCGTCCGGTGCAGAAGCTCGCGGGACAGGCCGCGGTTGGCGTGGTGCTCGCGCTTCCCGTGGTGATGGCCGCGCCGCAGGATCCGCGCGCGTGGGCCGTGCTGGCGCTCGCCGTATTCGCTGCGTGCGTGGCCCTCAACCTCGTCAACACGTTCGACAACGCCGACGGCGCCGCGAGCGGGCTCGGTTGCGCGGCCGCGCTCGGCAGCGCGCCCTTCTTTGCCGCCGCGCTCGCGGCCTTCCTGCCCTTCAACCTCGCGCGCCGCGGTCACGCGCCCCGCGCGATTCTCGGGGACGCCGGCAGCCACGCGCTCGGCCTGCTGCTCTTGCTCGAGCCCGCCGTCTGGCCCGCGCTGGCGCTGCCGGCGCTCGACCTCGGCCGGTTGGTGCTCGTCCGCGCGCGCCTTGGCCGCGCGCCGTGGCAAGGCGACCGCCGGCATCTCGCCCATCGCCTGCAAGCGCGAGGTCTCGCCCCCGTGCAGGCCGCGCTGGTGCTCCTCGCCCTCTCCCTGCCCGCCCTGCTCCTCGGCTGGCCCGGAGTGCCCCTCGTGGCCCTCGGCTTCGCGCTTTCCCTGCGCCTCACTCCCGCGCCCCTCGAAGCGCGCCCGGTGCCGTCCCCGGGGATGCTCGGCCCCGTCACGACTGCCGAAGAGTGCGGCTAGGCTGGCTGGCCCCATCTCCGCGGGCGTGCGCGGCCTGCCGCGCGCGGGCGGGTGCGGGATCCGGATCCTGTTCCGCCTGTGCTTGCCTGCCGCCATCGTGCCGACCGAGTGATAGCTGCTCGATTCGGAGAATGCCGCGCACAGTGCGCTGCTCGACCGCGCCTCCTTGCTCGCGATCTACGCGCTGGTTCCGCTCGCGTTCGCGGGTGGGCTCGCCACGCTGGCGCGGCAGCCGCTCCGTACGCTCCGTACGCTCCGGGCGCTCCGGGCGCTCCGGGCGCGCGACGTTCCGACGCTGCTCGGCATGGTCTGCAGCCTGCTCGCGCTCGTTCCCGCACCGTTGCTCGTCGCCTACAAGGTCCTCGCCGTGGACGAGCTCGGCTTCCTCGCCTGCCGCGAGGAGGAGCTGCCCGCGTTCGTGGAAAATCTGGGCGAGAACGACTGGGGCCATGCGGTGTTCTGGCAGGACGAGGAGCTCGTCGTCGTTCAGGTCCGCCTTCGTCTGGCAGCCGCGGCAGGTCACGGGCTCCGCGTGCTCCCGGTCGGCCGCGGACGCCGTGCGGAGGAGCGGCGTCGCGCCGGAAGCCGGGGCGGCCGAGTCCGCCGCTGCGCTCGACCGCCAGCGCGCCGCTCGGCCGGACGATTCGTGCAACGGCTCGCCCCTGCGCGGGCCTTGGAGCATGGTGACCGTCCACTAGGGCTTGCCGCCGCGGGGGGGTGTTCCTGATACTCCCCAGTCCTGTTGGAGCGGGCGCTGGAGCCCGGGCCGACCCTTGGGAACCGGCGCCCCGTGACGTACCTGCTGACTGCTCTCATCTCGGACCTGCACAGCAACTTGCCGGCGCTCACGCTCGCGATGCGGGATGCGCGCGAGCGGGGAGCGGCGCGCTTCGTGTGCCTCGGGGACGTGATCGGCTATGGCGCGCGGCCGACGGAGTGCCTCGAGATCGTGATCGAGGCCTGCGCGCCGCGCGAGGGAGCGCCTCGCGGGCTGTGCCTGCAGGGCAACCACGAGGCCGCCGTGCTCTCCTCGGGCGAGGACTTCAATCCCAACGCCCGGCGCGCGATCGATTGGACGCGGGACCAGATCAACGCGGGTGGGGCGAGCGGGGAGCGGACGCTCGAGTACTGGGACTTCCTCGGTGGGCTCGAGCCGCTCGTGGTCGAGGACGGCGCCATGTACGCCCATGGCAGCCCGCGCGATCCGGTGCGCGAGTACCTGCTGCCGCGCGACGCGCGCGATGGGGCCAAGATGCAGGCCAACTTCGACCGCATGCGCGCGCTCGACCCCGACGGGCGCTCAGGCGTGTGCTTCGTCGGTCACAGCCACGTGCCCGGGATCTTCTACGAGGACAGTCGCTACTACCGTCCGCGCGGTACCGAAGGCCCCTACGAGCTCGGCAACCTCGCGCGCTGCCGCGCGATCGTCAACGTCGGCTCGGTCGGCAAGCCGCGCGACGGCGACCGGCGGCTCTCCTACGCGCTCTTCGACGGCCAGAACCTGACCTTCGTGCGGCTCGAGTACGACGTCGCCACGGCGCAGGAGCACATCCGCGCCGTCCCCGAGCTGCCCGTGCACCTCGCCGATCGCCTTGCGCTGGGCCAGTAGCGTGCTCCCGTCTCCAAAACAGCTTCCCCCCCTCGGAATCACCGCGAATCAACTTGGAAAAGCGCCTGCTCACTGCCCTCGTGCTCTCGACCGTCGTGCTGGTCGTGTGGCAGTTCTTCGCCCCCAAGCCGCCGGAGCCTTCCCGTTCGCTGCTGCCGATCGAGGCGCCCGTCGACGAGACGCGCGCGACCGAGGCGAAGGAGCCCAAGCCCGTCGACGACCGGCCGGTGCTGGGCGAGAAGGTGGGCGAGGAAAGCGAGCGCACCCAGACGCTCATGTTCGGCACGCCGGGCGACGTGGGTAGCTACCGCGCGACGTTCTCGAACCGTGGCGCGCGTCTCACGGAGCTCAAGCTCGGGACCTTCTACGACCAGATCGGTCTCGACGCGGCGGCGCGGGCGGACGCGGCGCACTGGGTGACGCTGCTCGACTCCAAGGTTTCCGGCGCCAGCGCGACCGGTTCGCTGGCATGGAGGAGCGAGCCTTCGAGCGTCGATCTCGAACGCGAGCCGCTCGGGCGCGCGCTGTGGCGCATGCGCGAGATCGAGAACGGTGTCGAGTTCGACCTCGCGCAGGGCAGCGGCGTGCGTTGGATCAAGCGCGTGCGCTTCAACCCGGGCACGTACCGCGTCGATGTCGAGCTCGCGATCGAGAACCAGACCCTCGACGGTGCGCGGCGGCTGGGCTACGCGTTCACCCCGGCGGAGATCCTGCCGCAGGACTCGGCCGACAAGTTCTACGTGGATCCTCAGGCGATCGCCGCCGGTCGCACCAGCGAGGACCTGCCGCGGCGCGCGATGCTGCCCATCGCCCAGCGCGTGCCGCGCGACGACGCCGGGCGCGAGCGCAGCAACACCTTCGAGGTTCCGTTCGACGAACTCTCGTTCGCCGGCGTGCACAACCACTACTTCGCCGTGCTCATGCGCGGCGCGAACGACGTCACGCGCGCCTCGATGACGAGTGCGCGCTGGCGGCGCATGTACGACGACGCGGCCGGGCGCGCGAATCCGGAGACGGCCGAGGAGCAGTGGAAGTTCGTGGTCGCCGATGTGGTGGTCGAGCTCGACCTGCCGCCCAAGGGGGAGACGCGCAGTTATCCCTACGCTCTGTACGCGGGCCCGAAGGACACGCAGGCGATGTACGCCGAGTACAAGGACTTCGAGACGATCGTCGACGGCGACATCGGCAGCTTCTGTGGCCTGTTCTCGCTCGCGGGCCTCGGCGCGGTGCTGGTCGGGATCCTGCGCTTCTTCCACGGGCTCGTCGGCAACTGGGGTGTGGCGATCATCCTGCTGACGCTCGCGGTGCGCCTCGTGCTGTATCCGGTGAACCGTCGCTCGCAGACGGCGATGGCGCGCTTCCAAAAGAAGATGAAGCGCTTCCAGCCCGAACTCGACGCGATCAAGAAGCGTCACGAGGAAGACCCAGTCAAGATGCGCAAGCAACAGCAGGAGCTGTTCGCGCGCGAGGGCCTCACCCCGCCGCTCGGCGGCTGCCTCCCGATGCTGGTGCAGATGCCGATCTTCTTCGGCCTGTATGCCTGCCTGCGCACGGCGTTCGAGCTGCGCCACGCGCCGTTTTCGCTGTGGATCGAGGATCTCTCGAAGCCGGACGCGCTGCTCACGCTCAACTTCGACACGCACCTGCCGCTCGTGGGAGTGATCGAGAGCTTCAACCTGCTGCCGATCCTGATGATCGTGCTGTGGATCTGGCAGCAGAAGCTCATGCCCGTGCCGACCGACGAGCAGGCCGCCAAGATGCAGAAGATGATGATGTGGATGCCCGCGGTCATGGGCATCTTCCTCTACAACTATGCCGCAGGCCTCTCGCTCTACATGATCGTGCAGTCGGGCCTCGGCATTCTCGAGATGACCGTCGTCAAGAAGATCTGGCCGATCGACGATTCGCTCCCGCCCCCGGGCCAGGAGAAGAAGTCGTGGATGCAGAAGATGATGGCGCGCGCCGAGGGCGCGCAGCGCGCGGCCGAGGCCTCGCGCGGCACGGGCGGCAAGCGCAAGTAGCACCATGGCGCGCCGGAGCACCATCGCGGCGATCGCATCGCCGCCGGGGCCCGGCGCGCGCGGCGTGCTCCGGCTCTCGGGGCCGCGCGCGTTCGAGCTTGTGCGCGCCTGCGCGCGTTTCGATGTGCCCGGCGCGCTCGAGTCGCGGGGAGCGTGGCGTGGCCGCCTGCACGACGGCGAGGGCGAGCAGCCCCTGATCGCGTTGGCCATGCCCGGACCGCGCTCGTTCACGCGCGAGGACGTGTGCGAGTTGCACCTCCCGGGCTCGCCGCCGCTGCTCTCGGCCGCTCTCGCGCGCCTCGTGGCGCTGGGCGCGGAGCTCGCGGCGCCGGGAGAGTTCACGCGCCGCGCGTTCGAGAGCGGGCGCATCGAACTGTCGCAGGCCGAGGGCGTGCTCGAACTCGTGATGGCTCACGATGAGGCCGAGCGCCGCGCCGCGACCGCGCTGCTCTTCGGCGGGCTCTCGCAGCGGCTCGCGTCGCTGCGCACGCGCCTGCTCGACTTGCGCGTCCTGTGCGAGGCGAGCCTCGACTTCGACGAGGCGGACACGGGCCACGTGCCCCGCGAGGACCTGCGCGAGCGGGCCGCGATCGTGGCGCAGGAGCTCGCTGCCGCGCTCGGCTGGGAGCGCAGCCGGACGCGCCGTGCGCAGCGGCCGCGGGTGGTCCTCGTCGGTCAGCCCAATGCGGGCAAGAGCACCCTGTTCAACGCGCTCGTCGGCGGCGCGGCGCTCGTCAGCGAGTGCGCCGGGACTACCCGGGACGCGCTGCGCGGCATCTGGCGCTTGCCGACGCTGGACTGCGAGCTCGTCGACACGGCGGGCGAGAGTGAGGCGTTCCTCGCGCTCGCGGAGGACCACCCCGATCGTGTGGCCCAGCGCATGGCGCTGCACGAGCGGGTCGTGGCCGACCTCGTGCTGCGGGTGTACGACGCGCGAGACGACGCTCCCCGTGCCGCGGAGGGCGAGCTGCTCGTGCGCGCCCAGAGCGACCGCGCGCAGGGCCCCGGCGAAGGCCTTGCCACGAGCGCGCTCACGGGCGCGGGGCTCGAGCAACTCGGGACCGCGGTGGAGCGGGCGCTCTCCGAGCGGCAGGCTGCCGCCGGCAGTGGTCGGGAGCTTTCCGAGCGACATGGGGAGGCGTTGCGACGCTCCCGGGAGCGGGTCCTCGAGGCGCTCGCCCTGCTCGACGCGCGGGGGCCGCTCGACCTCGTCGCGGAGTCCCTGCGGGCTGCGCTCGACGCACTCGACGAGATCGGGGGCCACACCAGCCCGGAGGACGTGCTGGACGCCCTGTTTGCGCGCTTCTGTCTCGGAAAGTGAGCGCGGGGCGGGGGCGCAGCCGGTCGGACGGGGCTCCCCGCCCAGACACAAGATGTTGTAGGATTCTCGCCCCGAGGCCTCGCCGCCCTCCCCCGATGAAGTGCCCGCGCTGCAAGCAGGACAACGACCGAGTCGTCGACTCGCGCGCCGCCCTCGAGGGAGCCTCGATCCGGCGCCGCCGCGAGTGCCTCGAGTGCTACCTGCGCTACACCACCTACGAGCGCGTCGAGGAGACGCCGCTGCGGGTGATCAAGAAGAACGGCGAGCGCGTGCGCTTCGAGCGCGATCGCGTGCTGCAGGGGATGATGCGCGCCTGCGAGAAGCTCCCAATCTCGACCGAGGAGCTCGAGAAGGCCGCCGCGCGCATCGAGGCCCGCTGTCAGGAGGAATACGACCGCGAGCTCCCGAGCTCCGTGATCGGCAACCTCGTGATGGAGGAGCTCAAGGGCCTGAATCAGGTCGCCTACGTGCGCTTCGCCAGCGTCTACCGCGAATTCAAGGACGTGGCGCAGTTCCTCGACGAGTTGAAGCCGATCCTCGAGCAGCGCCGTCCGGAGGGCTCGTAGGGTGCCGACGCGCGTGCGCAAGCGCGACGGTCGGGAGGTGCCCTTCGACGCGCGCAAGATCGACGCGGCCGTCTGCAAGGCCCTCGACGCGGTAGGGGAGGTCGACCCCGGCTTCGCCGGCGAGATCGCCGGCGTGGTCACGCTCACGCTCGAGGGCCGCTACGGGGTGGACTCGCCGCCGGGCGCGGCGGTGCCGGGCATCGAGGAGATCCAGGATCTCGTCGAGCAGGCGCTGATCGAGCTCGGCCGCGCCAACGTCGCCAAGGCCTACATCCTCTACCGCGATCGCCGCGCGCGCGCGCGCGAGGCGCTGTCGGTGCACGACGGCGACGCGGCCGGCAAGCAGCGCGTCGAGGTGCAGGCCAAGGATCGCACCCAGCCGTGGAGCAAGGCGCGCATCGTGGCGGCCCTCATCAACGAAGCGCAGCTGCCGCGGGAGCTCGCGGAGAAGGTCGCCACGCGCGTCGAGGAGCGCGTGTTCGCAGCGCGCTGGCGGCAGGTCTCGACGGCGCTCGTGCGCGAGCTCGTCGACAACGAGCTCCTCGACCTCGGGCTGTCGGCGGCGTTGCGGCGCCAGGTTTCCTACGGCCTGCCGAGCTTCGACCTGCGCAACGCGCTCGCGCAGGAGGATGCGCCGCTCGATCCCGCGCGCGCGGCGCAGGGCGAAGAAATCGCCGAGCGCGGGATCCACCAGCGCATCGCCGGCGACGTGTTGCGGCGCTTCGCCCTCAACGAGGTGCTCGGCGAGGAGAGCGCGCGCGCCCATCTCGCGGGTGACCTGCATGTGCTCGACCTCGGCCGCCCGCAGCAGGCGCTGTGGTGCTCGGTGCCGGCGATGCTGCTGCAGGCCGGCGGGGCGCAGGCTGACGCGCCCTACGACGTCCTCGACGAGCTCGCGCTCGTGGCGCGCGATGTCGCCCACGGGGTCGTGCTCGAGGACGCCTCGGCGCTGCTCGCGCCGCTGTGCGCTAGCTCGCGCGGGTCGGCGCTCGAGACGTGGTTGCGCGCGCTGTGCGCGTGCGCCTGCGCGGCCGGTCGCTCGCTCGACCTGCGGGTCGGCGGCGGTGGCGCGCGCTCGCAGGCGGCGACGGATCGCCTGATCGAAGCCCTCGCGGCGTTGCCGCACGTGGCGCTTCCGCCGCGGCTCTTCATCGATCACTCCGACCTCGCGCGCCGACTCGAGGACCGCGGGGGCGATCCGGCCTACCTCGCTGCGGTGGAAGCGCTGCTGCTCGCCGGGCGGCTCGTCCCGACTTGGGGCACCGACGCTGTGCAGTGCGTCGGGCCGGGCCTGCACCGCCACGCTCACGAGCGCGCGACGCTCGCCTGCGGCGGCGCGGTCGCGATCAACCTGCCGCGCATCGCGCTGCGCGCGGGACCGTGGCGCGAGGATCGCGTACTCGAGCTGCTCTCGGGAGCCGCGACCGCGGCCGTGGAAGCGCTCGCGGAGCTAGCGGCCTTCCAGCGGCGCACGCGCGGCTCGCGGCCGGGCGACCTGCGCGGGCGGCTCGCCTACGCGGTGACGCCCGTCGGCCTGCGCGAGGCGCTCGCGACGCTCGGTGACGGCGACGTGCGACCAGACCAAGGTGCGCGGCTGGTCGGTTTCCTCGCTGAGGCGTTGCAGCGCGCGGGCGATGCCAAGCGGCTCGCCGTCGTGCTCACGCCCTACTTTGGCGAGCAGGCGCGCGCGCGCTTCGCGGAGCTCGACGCCGCCTTGCCGCAGCATGCGCAACGGCTGCTGTTTGGGGAGGCTGCGCCGCCGGCGTCGCGCGCTCCCTACCTCGCCGGCTATCGGCTCTCGCCCGTGCACGGTCGGACGCCGTGGACGGCGGAATCCGTGCTACTGTCGACGGTGGAGGTCGGAGCGCTGCATCCCCTGCCCGAGGACACTTCGCGCGGCGGTCCGCTGTCGCTTGTCGAGTCCTGGCGCCGCTTCGACCGCCTGCGCGAGGAATCTGGGGAGCGAGAGCTCGCCCCGCAGACCGCCGTCGTCACCCCAGAGTCCCACCTGTTCGACCCCGAGATCCGCACCCCGGAACCGTCCGCGCGCGAGCGCGCGAGCGGCCCCACCCGCTGACCATGCGACTGCAACGCCTCGAACTGTTCGGCTTCAAGTCCTTCGCCGATCGCACGACGCTCAACTTCAACGACGAATTCACGGGCATCGTCGGACCCAATGGCTGCGGCAAGTCGAACGTCGT
>SXKQ01000133.1 GCA_005778045.1 Planctomycetia bacterium | reverse complement strand
TGAACGGGCCCGTGCCCTTCAGCGTGTCGACGAGGCCCGCGGCCTGCACGGCGGCGACCAGCGTCTTGAACGAGCCCGCTCCGACCGCGGTGGAGACGATGTCCTGCTTCTCCATGTTTGACGTGGCGATCGTCTTGGTCGAGCAGGAGGGCTCGTCACTAGCGAAGGCCGGAACGAGCGAAACGGTGACGAGCAAAGAGGAGATCAGCATGAGCTTCATGTGGAAAACTACTGGGGAGAGAGTCTCCCACCGGGACGGGGAGACGGGACTGACCGGACTACGGGGGCTGCCCGACACTTGACGAGCGACCAAGGAACCAACCCGCAGCCATGGAGGAGTCCGCACCGCGTCGCTCGCTGGATGCACAGAAGTTCGATGCCCTTCGATCGAGATGCTTCGCCGCTGTGCGCGGGAGCGCAGGCGGATAGGACGTTCGAGCGGATGGGTTCCGCTGGAGGCGGGCGTCATCGAAGGTCAGGCACAGGCCAGCGGCGGCGAGAGGAGCGGTGAAGTGGTCGGCCGGAGGCCGGGGCAGGCCCCTCGGCGGGTGGGAAGGAGGTCGGCGGGGTTACGACGGCCGATACGAAGCTCGTGAAGGGAGCGCGCAGGCTGCGGCGCATGTCCTGCGGCGAGGCGGCCGAACTGACTCGCCATGGCGCTGGCGTGCTGCACGCGGAGTCGATCCAGCCGCTCGCTCGCGCGCGCTTTCTCGGTCGCGTGCCGTGTGTGCGCGAGCAGCAGGAAGCGGGAACGCTGGTCGCGGCCGAAGGTGCCGGGCGCGAGGCGGTCCGCATCGCCTGCCGTCGCAATGTGAGGCTCGCGTGCCTCGAAGGCGGCGAGGCGCTGCATCTGGGCGAGCGTGGTGCGACGCTCGATCTGCTCGTTCCGTGGAGCGAGAGGCACGCGCGCGCCCTGATCCCCGCCGCCTCGCGCGCACTGCCCGCACGCTGCGCCCCGAACTGTTCAAAAAGGTCCCGATCACCTTCTTCCCGTGGATTCGCCGATGAACGTCCCTCTGGCTCGCCCTGCCGATCCTGCTCGCCTTTGCCTGTACGCCCTGCGAGGGCTCGGCCGATACCGCGACGGCTCCGACGGACTGGGTCTAAGGTGAGACCAATGGCGCCGCTACGCCCGCGAGCTGGCTGTACGTCGTCGATTCGATCGACGGGGAAGTGCTGCGCGTCGCCGTCGACAACACCGGCCACACCTACAACGTCGACCCGTCGCTCAAGAGCTACGGCCCCGACGTCGAGACCACCACGCGGCAGCGCTGCGACGGCGGCGGCGTCCTGTGGCGCGCGAAGGACGCGAGCAAGTACTACATCTCGCGCTGGAACTCGCTCGGGAACAACCTGCGCGTCTACAAGGTCGAGGCCAGCAAGCGCAGGCAGCCCGCGCTGATCCCCGGCTAGCTGCCGAGCGGCTGGCTCGACTTCAGCGCGACGATGAAGGAGCAGAGCATCCTCGTCACGTGCGGCGCGCTCTCGCTCGGCGTCGACGAATCTACGTTCACCGCGGCGGGCAAGGTCGGCCTGTGGACGAGGGCCGACGCCTGCACCCGCGTCACGTTGCCGAAGGTGCGGACGCTGAAGTGACGGGTGCGGCCTCGCGGCCGCGCACGGCCCCCGCTAATCCGAGCGCGACGAGGGGTATGAGCTCGCCGAAGATGCGCAGCTCGGTCCACACGCCGACCAGGAACAGTCCGGCGAGCATCGGCAGCGTCGCCAGCAGCGCCGCGCGGATCCAAGGACTCGCGATGCGCCGGAACAAGAGTGCGAGCGGAAGCCACGTACCGCCAAACGCCAGCAGGAACCAGCGCCAGCTCGCGGGGTCGCGCAGCGCGTCCAAGTTCTCGCGCCACGTCCACTGCGCGACGTCGGCGCCGCGCGAGCCGCTGTAGAGCTCACGCAGCGCGAGCTTGAGCGCGACCCACAGCGCGACCTGAGCCGCGAGATGAACGAACAGGCGTGTGCGAGGCGTCTTCTTCCAGCCCGTCGTCGCATGCACAAGCGTCAGAAAACAGGTCGTCTCACGGTTGAGCGTGCCGACCGCGAACAACGCGTAGTAGGCGAGCCACGAGCGGCGCTCGAGCAGCGCGAGGCCGACGGAGAACACCGCGAACGAGGTCAGGTCCCAGGCGTACCAGAACGGGTACTCGCGCGAGAAGACGAAGTGGAATGGCAGCAGCGCGAGCGCGAGGAATGCGGTCCAGTGCGCGTCGGCGTCGCTCGCGAGAAGTCGGCGCGCGAGCGAGCGCAGCGCGACCCAGGCTGCGACGAGCGCGACGACGTCGACAGCGTGCAACAGCGCGAGCGGAGATACCGAACCGCCGAACGCCGCGTGCAGCCCTCGCACGAGCCACGGCGTCAGCAGACGGTACTGGAAGGGCGTCGCCGCCGCGGGCTCCGCGAGCCCGGCGACGCGCAGCATCGAGCCCGGGCCGAACTCGTCGTTGAAGTGCAGCCGTGCGACGTCGAGTGCCAGCACGAGCGATGCCACGAGCGCGAGCAGCAGGACTTCCCGCGCGCGCGAAGGGGCTCGAGGGTGGTCGGGGTTCACGGCGGGGGCCTCGACGAGACTGTATCCTCGCGCATCCTAGATGCAGCCCGCGTCCACAGGCCCTTCGCATTTGCGCGCGCCGTCGCTCGTCCTCGGGACGGTGCTCCTACTCGCGTCGGTGACGGGGCTCGTGCTGCTTCGGCCGCGCCAGCGACTGGAGGATGGCGTCGAGGCGTTGGCGCGTTCGGTCGAGCTCGCGCGCACGCGCGCACGGTCGCGCGGTGACTCGGTGCGCATCGAGTATCGGCTCTCGGGTGGGGGAGCGACGCCGGGCTTCCGCGTAGCCGGCGAGGAATGGAGCGCGCTTCCCGGCGAGCTCGTGCTGCAGGCGCTGCAGCTCGGCCAGGAGGCGCGCCGCAAGGGCGAGCACGCGGTGCTGGTCGACCCCCAGGGCACCGTGCAGCCGCATTCGCTCGTGCTCCTTCAGCACGAAGGGGCCTGGGACCAGCGCACGACGTTGCACTTCAACGCGACCGGCACGCTCACGCGCGAGAGCTGGCGCCGTCGCCGGGGTGCCGCGGCGGAAATGGAC
>SXKQ01000132.1 GCA_005778045.1 Planctomycetia bacterium | reverse complement strand
TCCGCCCTCCACGTCCGAGTAATGGCCTTCCTCGGGCTTGTCCGCTCCGAGCTGGGCGAACATCCACGTGCCAAACAGGCCGGTCTGGAAGCGCTCGCCGGGCCACGCTCCGAGCAACGGCCATGCCGCGACGTGCATCGAAAATCCGCCGCCATACTCGAGCGAGACGCGCTCCTGCGGCACGCCGAGGTAGCCGTTCATCTCCCCTTCGCGCGCAGGCTGCTGCGCAAGAGCGGACGCGGCTAGCAGAAGCGGACCGAAACGGCGGACTCGCAGGATCCTCATGCGACCACGCTAGCGCGACACAACGCTCCTCGCTCCCTGTGTAGTACGAAAATGGCGCCTTGCGTACGTCATGACACATCGTGACGGCGCTCATGCAAGCCACTTGCAGCTAATATTCAGCGGTCACGCGGCGCAGTTACCGTTCTATCACGTGGCATCGCATGCCGCACGAGAACGAAGAATCGAGAAGTTGTCCGCGCAGTCCCTGTATCGATTCAACGGAGCTAGGAGCGATGAGCGAGATCTACAAGGCGGTGCGAGCGTTGGCGGATGGCAAGTCGAGCGACGAGCACAACGAGCAAATCGAGGAGTGGCTCTCCGAGAACTCGGGAGAATGGTCCGACCACGGGATTTGGCTCGAACGTGCCGACTTGCAATCGATCGAAAGCTACTGCGAAAACAACCGGGACTGGCTCGCCGACTGGATCAAGGATCTCGAGAGCTCCAGTGAAGAGCGCGTGGAGGCGGTTCGAGCGGGAGCAGCGTTCACGGACGCGGAGCGCGCCTTCTTGCGCGAGTTCGTCATTCGGAGCAGGAGCGAGGACGGAGAACTCGATGAGGGCAAGTCGGTGTACCTGACGGAGTTCAAGCGCAGCCGCTGCAAGACCGTGTGGCTGCTCTACGCCGCGAGCGGAGGGGGCTGGGGCATCGTGGAATGGGAGATCTTGGGCGCCTACTTCCAGCGACAGGAGGCCGTGGACTCGCTGCGAGAGGACGGCTACACGGACCTCTGAACGCTCCCGCGCGTCAGGCGAGCTCGAGCAGCGCGTTCAACAAGGCCTCGGAGGAGGGCTGCATCGGCGTGGCGTGCGCAGGCTTGGCGAGCAGCGCGGCGAGAGCCTCGGGGGGCGGGCACGGCGCGCCAATCGCAGGCTCGACGATCGTGTCGAACTTCGCGGGGTGAGCGGTGGCGGCGACGAGCCACGGCCCTTGCGCACCGGCGTGGCGCAGACGCTCGAGCACCGCGACTCCACAGGCCGTGTGCGGGCAGATGGCTTCGCCGTGGCGCCGCCAGATGCTCGCGATCGTTGCCCGAATCGTCGCATCGTCGACCGCATAGGCCTCCACCACGCGCGACGCGTCCGGAAACAGCGCGCGCAGGCGCTCGACGTTCGACGGGGCGCCCACGTCCATGGCGTTGGCGAGCGTCGCGACGCTCGCGCGCGGCTCGTAGCGGCCCGTGGAGAGGAAGTCGACCAGCACGCGATTGGCGTTGGTCGCGAGCACGACCCGCCCGATCGGCAGGCCGAGCTCGCGCGCGAGCAGGCAGGCGAAAGCGTTGCCGAGATTGCCCGTGGGCACGACGAAGGAAACCGGAGTGAGACCGCTGGCACGAGCCAGCAGCGCTGCCTGCGCGTAGTAGGCCATCTGCGGCAGCAGCCGGCCGAGGCTGATGCTGTTCGCGGAGAGCAGCGGCGCGCGACGCTGGAGCTCCCGATCCAGGAATGCGTCCTTCACAATGCGCTGGCAATCGTCGAACGTTCCGGCGACGCGGAACGCGTGCACGTTGTCGCCGAAGGCACCGAGCTGGTGCGCCTGGCGCGCGGACACGCGACCATCGGGGTAGAGCACGAGCACGCGGAAGCCCGAGCGGCAATGAAAGGCCGCCGCGACCGCGGCGCCGGTGTCACCCGACGTCGCGACGAGCACCGTGCGTACGCGGCCCTCGGCGGGGAGGCGTGCGACGCACTCCCCGAGGAACCGTGCGCCGAAGTCCTTGAAGGCCGCTGTGGGACCGTGAAAGAGCTCGAGCAGCCCTGTCTCGGGCTCGAGTCGGCGCATCGGCGCCGCAAACGTGAACGCGCTCGCGCAGATCGCGTCGACGTGAGCCTCGAGCGGCTCGTCGCCGAAGAACGGGCGCAGGAGCCAGCTCGCGACGGAGGCGAGCGAGTCCACATTCTTCGGTGCGGGCGGAAGCACCGGCAACCTCACAGGAAGGAACAGTCCCCCATCGGACGCAAGCCCCGCCGCCATGGCTTCGGTGAGCGAGACGACACCCGTGCCGCGCGTGCTCACGCACTGCATGCAGCTGCTCCGGCTCCGGCGATCAAGTCGATCCTCAAGCCAACGACACCACGCGCGCCGCTGGTGCGTCCACACGTGAAACGAGGCTGTCGGAAGCGAGACCGGCCGCCGCGAACTCCCCCACCATCGCGACAGCGGCTCGCTCGGCCGCTGTTCGCGAGTCACACCAGGCGAACACGCTCGGGCCCGCGCCGGAGATGCTCGCGCCGAGAGCGCCCAGGTCGAGCGCGGCCGCCTGCACGGCTCGGAACCCGGGGATGAGCGGTGCGCGGCGCGGCTCGACGAGCACGTCGCGCAACCCGCGACGGATCAGGTCCGCGCTCTTCGCGTAGCAGCCTGCGAGGACGAGCGCGAGGCCCTCGCTCTGCTCGACGAAGCCGTGCAGCTCGTAGGCTCCTGCGAGGGCAGCTCGCGCGCGCCGTGTCTCGAGCACGAAGTGCGGATGCACCAGCGCGACATGCAACCACTCGGGCACCGGGACTCGAACCGGGACACCGCTCGACGGCGCGATCACGAGCCCGCCGAGCAACATGGGAGCGACGTTGTCTCCATGTCGACTGCCGCTCGCGGCCGCCTCGCCGTCCATGGCCGCGTCGTAGAGCTGCGCCAGGCCGAGCGGCCGTGCCAGCAGCGCGTTCGCGGCAACGACCGAGGCGACGGCGGACGCCGCGGAACCGCCCATGCCCGAGCCGAGCGCGATGCCCTTGTCGAGCTCGAGCTCGAAGCCCGTCCCGGCCGGGGCATACTTCAACATCGAGAGCAGCGCGCGACCGCCCGTGTTGCGTTCCGCCTCCAGCGGGAGGTCGGCGACTACGCCTCGAACCGCGAGCACGCGCACGCTGCCGTCGCCCGTGAGTCGCACGGTGGCGCGATCCCCCGCGCCCTCGACGACATGGCCAAGGATGTCGAATCCGACCCCGACATTGCCGACGGACGCCGGCGAGAAGGCCGTAGCCCTCACGGTTTCACCGCCACGCCTGCGCAGCACCACTCGCGTCGCAGTGCCGAGTCGGAGAGGCGTCCTGCGAACAAGGCCGGCGTCGGACGGCGGGTCGGACGGCGGGTCGGACGGCGTGCGCAGACTGTCGCGCGCAGAGCGCCCTCACGGGGCGTACCACTCGCCGCAACAACTGCGCTGCCTTCGCTGGTGGATGCTGAAGTGTGCATGTCCCCCCGAGCACTCTAGCGGGTGCCGAGCCGGATTTTTCAGGGTCCGTCGCCGCGTCGGTTCACCCAGAGGTCACGATACGCTCCTCAGGCTGGCGCCCGCGCGGGGGGAACTCGGCGGGGCGCAGAGGGGGACGCGGCGCTCGTCTTCACGACCAGCACCGACGTGCCACGAAGCGTCGAACGCCGAACGCGCGGCTTGCAAGCGCGGATCATCAACTATGGAGCCTTGGAACGATGAGCTGGTTCGGTGACTTGTTTGGATTTGAGGAAAGCGACTGGGCGACGACGCGAGGACGCTTCGTGATCGAGGGCGGGCGGCTGCGCTCGCTCGCGAATGGGATGTCGTGGGGCGTCGGCGCGCTCGAGACGCCGAGCTTGGGCGAGCTGCGGGCGCGCGTGCGGCCGGAAGGGGGAGTGCTGCGGGTCGAGAACGTCAGCGCGGATGCACACCGACTGCACGCCCAGCCGGAAGCTGGTGGCGCGCTGGTGCAGGTGGCCTCGCAGTTCAACCTGCTCGAGATGGTGCACTTCGACGTCCGTCCCGAGGACGGCGTGACGCGCTACCACGGTGATCGAACGCAAGGGCCAGCGTGTGCGCTGGCGGCCGCGCCCGCGACGGTGTTTCGCAACTACTTCGCGCCCGTGGACAGCGCTTGCGGCCAGACAGAGGATCGGCAGCTCGACATGCTGGCGGAGCTCGCGCATGCCTTGCCGTGCGGCGACCGGATTCGCATGCGCAACGGCTATGCACTGCTGGACGAAGCCACGCTCGCGGCGATCGATGCGTCGCTGGCATCCGCGAGCGAGTCGGAGCTCGACGCGCTGCGCTGCAAGCTCCGCATCGGAGTGCACTGGAACGTCGAGGTGACGGCCGACGGGCCCGCGCGCGGACAGCTCGTCTCGCAGGCGTTCTGCTCCGCGCTGCCGGTGAGCTACAACCGGCATGTCGATGCGCGCTCTTGGGAGCGCTTCGCGACGCTCGTGCTCGAGGCCGCCTACGAAGCCACGTTGCTCGCCGCCCTCGAGCATCCCAGCCGCGGCGGAAGGGCCTGCGCGTACCTGACACTCCTCGGAGGCGGAGCGTTCGGCAACTCTCGCGCCTGGATCCTGCGGGCGCTGCGGCGCGCGCTCGACCTCCATCGCCGGCACTCCCTCGACGTCCGCGTGGTGAGCTTCGGCGCCGTGCCGGCGGAGCTTCGCACGTTGGTCACGGACCGTGGATAGGCCCCGGACGAGCATGCCCGCACCGCTCATTCCGGCACGAGGGCCACGGAAGACCCGGGTTCAGCGCCCCATCCCGGCCTCTGCGGTTATTCTAAGAATCAGCTTGGCCGTGCCGGCATGAACTTGCGCTTGCAGAGTTTCCGACCGCGTCGCGCATCTTTGCGCGCATCCTCCGACGCAGAGCGCGGGGGAGCGCTCGGCGCTCTCACCCGGGCCGTCGCGACCGTGATCCTGTTCGCCGCGAGCTCGCGCGCGCAGGACGTGATGTTGCAGGCGTGGTACTGGGACTATCCCAAGCTCGCGTGCAATGGCTATGGCGGACCTTCGCTCGCGGCGCAGATGGCCCCACGCAGTCCTGCGTTGCGCTCGGCGGGCTTCACGCGCATCTGGCTGCCGCCGCTCGCGAAGGCGAGCTTCGGCGACTGCAGCAACGGCTACGATCCGCGAGACCTCTACGACTACGGTCAAGTCAGCGGACGCACCGGAGTCGGCACGGGCATGGAAGTCGCTGCATGGCTCGGCTCGCTCGCCAGCGCGGGAATCGCGCCGGTCGCGGACGTCGTCTACAACCATCGCGACGGCGGCGAGTGGGAGGACAACCCGGCCGTGCGCTCTTGGCTGATGAGTCCACCCTCTGGCGCGTGCGCGAGCTGGAGCCCGTATCCGCTCAACGGCAAGGTGCGCTACCGCTTGCCGCTCGGGGGCGCGAGCGCCAACGGCGCAGGCGACTACTACTTCAAATTCTCGTCCGTCTCAGGTCGCACGAGCTTCCACGGTCGCGGCTACCGGCTTCACTTCCGCACCAGCGCGAGCGCGTCGCTCTCCGGTGCGACGTCCGAGATGGAGCCCAACGGCGGTGGCGACTGCGGGCAGGCATTCAACGCGGCACAGCTCGGCCGCGACGTGCTCGCGACGCAGGAAGTGGCGACGAGCTGCGACACCGACGAGTTTCGCGTACAGCTGCAGTCGTCGGACTTCTTCGCTTCGGGCGACTTTCTCGAACTCTACGTCGAGGAACCGCAGGGCAGCGGCGCCGGCATCGATGTGCGTCCCTACGGCATCTGGTCGAGCTCGCGCGCGCAGGACGTGGTCGCCGAGCTCGCGGTGCAGACCCGCACGGACTTCCGCACCATGCCGAGCGGACTCGGCGCCATGCACTGGCCCAACTTCAAGCCCAACGGGACGCAGCCCACGTGCCTCGCGGGCGATGAGGACTATCCACTCTTCTTTCTCGACGTCGAGCAGGGCTTCCCGGGCACGGGTGCGACGTACCGCGACTGGAACGCGTGGCTGTGGGACTCGCTCGGCGTGCGCGGGTTGCGCATGGATGCGGTCAAGCACTTCCCCGCCTGGTTCGCCGGGTTGCTGCTGGAGGAGCTGCACGCCTCGGGTCGCACGCCCGCGCTCGTGGTGGGCGAGCATTTCACGAGCGACTCGCTCGTGGTGAAGGGCTGGATCGACGCGGTGACGTCGAGCATGACTCCAGCCGCGCGCGCGGCAATTCCCGTGCGCGCCTTCGATTTCGAGCTGCGCGATGCTCTCAAGCGCGCCTGCGACGACACGCTGCACGACGCGCGCAACGTCTTCTCGTCCGGGCTCGTCGACCGCGCGGGGGCGAGCGGTTTTCAGGTGGTGACCTTCGCCAACAACCACGACTTCCGCACGCCTAGCGAGCACCTGCTCGCACGCTCGGAGCTCGCTTACGCGTACCTGCTCACCAACAACCGCATCGGATTGCCCTGCGTGTTCCTGCCCGACTACGACGGGCTCGACATCTACGGGGCGGCGCATCCGATCCCGGAGCTGCGGGAGTCCATCGACCGCCTGATGTGGGTGCAGCGCACCTTCATCGCGGGAGCGACGCAGGTCGAGTATCTCAACCGCTTCGGCACGCCGCGCGCGAGCGCATGGCTGCAGGGCGGACCGTACGATGCGCTGCTCTACCAGCTGCGCGGCGGAATCGGGGGACGCGACGTGGTGGTCGCCATCAACTTCGAAGGCCACACGCTGCGCGCGAATCACGAGCTCGACGTGACGAGCGCTCCCATGGGCACGCGCTTCGGGCTTGCGGCTGGCAGCGCCCTCTCCGCGCATCCGCGCGTCGAGACGAGCCCCAACGGCATCGCGAACTCGCTCTACCTGGAGTTGCCGCCGTGGTCCTTCGCGGTGTTCGTCGAGGACTACGTGGAGCCGCCGCTGCCCTACTGTACGCCGGGCACATCGAGTGCCGGTTGCGCGCCCGCGCTGGCGGCGACGGGCACACCCAGCCTCGCTGCCAGCGGCGGCTTCACGCTGCGAGCGAGCGGCGTCGAGGGCGCGCGGCAAGGCCTCCTGTTCTACGGGCTCTCGGGCCGTGCGAGCGCGCCCTGGGGCAGCGGCCTGCTGTGCGTGAAGGCCCCGACGCAGCGCATGGGCGCCCAGTACAGCGGCGGCAACGCGGGCGCATGCGACGGAGTGCTCGCCGAGGACTGGCTCGCCTTCCGCGCCTCGACTCCGGGTGCGCTGGGCGCGCCGTTCGCCGTGGGCGCGCGCGTGCAGGCGCAAGGCTGGTACCGCGATCCTCCGGCCGCAAAATCGACGCAGCTCACGGGCGCGCTCGAGTTCACGCTCGCGCCCTGAACGAGGGCCCGACGCTTCAGCTGAGCGTATTGGCGAGGGAGAGCAGGGCGAGCAGGGCCCAGTGGCTCGTCGCGAGGGCGAGCAGTGCGTGGCTTGCGCGGCGCAGCCCCGCGCGGGGCGACGCATGCAGCCGCGAGCTCGCGAGGATGGCGAGCGCGAGTGCGGCACATCCGACCGCGCTCCAGCTCGGGACGAGGTTGGCGAGCGTGCAATCCCCGTGGCCGTAGAGCTCGCCAGCGAAGGGGCCGAGCAGCGGCGTGGTGAGCGAGCGCAGCTCAGGACGCAGGAGCACGGCCAGCGCGCTCGCGAGCGCGAGCGGCAGCGCCACGCACAGGAGGGGCACGCGCCGCACGCCGATCACGACGCGGCCTCCGCGCGCGCCGCGCGCACGGCCTCGAGCCAGCCCATGCCAAAGCGCGTGTCCGGCTCGATCACGTGCCCCTCGGACCACTCGTTCAGACTCGCCACGAAGGTGAGCGCGTCGGGCCCGGAGTGTTCGCGGGTCCAGCGCAGGGCACGCAGGAGCGCCGCGCGGAAGAGCTCCGGGTGCTCGCCCGTGACGACGGGCCACCACGGGTACTTCGTCGGACGCGCCTCGCCGAAGTCCGTACCGCGCGGGGATGCATCCCAGCCCGGGGACACGGACGGCATGTAGGGCAGCGCGCACTCGCGTGCGAATTCGGGCCACTGCGCGGCGCAACTCTCAGCGCGCTCGGCGTAGTCCTGCAGGAACGGTCCGCTCCAGTCGGGAAGGAGCACATAGTTCGTCACGCTGTCGAATCCGATGCGCGCGAGGTGCGGACGCACATCGCGGCCGGGTTCGATTGCGGCAAGGTGCAGCTCGCCGAGCCCCGCCTGTCGCAGGTGCCCGCGCGCTCGCGCGATCGCGTCGCGCGCCGCCTCGAGACCGAGCTCGCGCAGGAAGAAGCTCGTGTCGAAGATGGAGAAGTACACGCGGCCCTGCACGCGCAGGTAGTTCTCGCGCGCGAAGTAGCGCTCGCCCAGATACGCGAGCAGCGTCACGAAGTCGTCGACGTCGCTCGGCACGAGTCGCGCAGGGTCGATCACCGGCAAGTCCGGGCGCCGGACGGGCAGCACGCGCCGCGGCATGCGGTTGGCCCACATCAGCGCGAACGGCGCGCGCGCTCCCTCGCTCGAGCCGAGAAAACCGCGGTCGAGCGCGTCCTGGAACACACGCTTGCCGCGGCACCAGAAGAAGCCGTGCACGAAGCCGTCGACGCCGTGCTCGCGCGCGAGTGCCACACGCCGCCCCACCTCGCGCGGGTCGCGGTCGTCGTAGGGGCCGTGGAGCGGCAGGCGCGGCTGCCCATGGCCCTCGAAGCGCGGACGACAGGCCTGCACGAGCTCCCACTCCGTGAAGCCCGGGTGGAAGCTCTCGTCCCGCTCCGGGATCGGGTGCCAGCCGGGGTAGACGTAGGCCGCGACACGCATCCGGCGCAGGGTAGCCCCTGCCCGCGGCGCGTCGCGCTTCGAAAAACCGCCGTCAACGGTAGACTTTTCGCCCCGCGGGCCCAGAAGAGGCCCTCTCGCGAACCCCGACAGGAGATGCCAGCGATGTACGACCCCGAGATGGTGCAGCCGTTCCGTGACGAAGTGACCCGCCTGGGCGTGAAGGAGCTGCGCACGCCCGCCGACGTCGATGCGGCGGTCAAGCTGCCGGGCACGACGCTGATCTTTGTGAACTCCGTCTGCGGCTGCGCGGCCGGTGGCGCGCGCCCGGGCCTGCGCATGGCCCTGCAGATGGGCACGAAGAAGCCCACGAATCTGTACACGGTCTTCGCCGGCATGGAAGGCGAAGCGACCCAGAAGGCGCGCTCGTACTGGGCCCCCTACCGCCCCAGCTCGCCGCAGATCGCGCTGATGAAGGACGGCAAGCTCGTGACGATGATGCAGCGCCACGACATCGAGGGTCAGGACCCGGCCAACGTCGCCAAGGTTCTCACCGCCGCGTTCGAGCAGCACTGCTAGGCGCGATGCAGCGCGAGGAGCTGCTCGGCCTCGCCGAGCTCTTCCTGCAGGAGGCCGTGTACCGCTCGCGTGCTACGCAGGCGGCGGGCACGGCCCTCGCGCAACTTTCCAGCGGCGTCGAGCGCCAGTGCGGTCTCGGTGACGGGCCAGTCGTCGTGCTCGACCTGTCTGCGCGCGGCCACGAGCTCGCCCGCCAGCTCTTCCCCACCTCCGTGCCCGCGCACGTGGCGCCGCTCCTGCGCGCGTGGGTCGAGCGGCAGGACGCTCTCGACCGCGACCGCAACCACTTCCTCAAGGCTTTTCGCCAGCGCCACGGCTTTGATCGCAACGCCTACTCGCCCGAGCTGCGCCTGCAGTTCGAGCTGGGCCTCGAGCGCGTCAATGCCGAGACCGCCGCCGAGCGCCGGGCGGCCGCCGAGCGCCTGCTCGCGTAGGCCCGCTGGAGACTCGCGCCCGGCTGCTAGACTCCGTGGCTCAAGGAGGTCCCACATGAAAATTGCTGTGTTGGGTGCGCTGGCGGTCGCGGGTCTGGCTCTGGGTTTCGCGGCCCCTCAAGGGTTCGGGATCGGCGGGGCGCCGACGATCAACTGGGTCAAGCCCGCCGAGCAGCACGCATTCCTCGGCACGCTCGAAGGCCTGTGGGAAGTCGACGCCCTGCTGCACATCACGCCCGGACAGCCTCCGATGAAGTTGAGCGGCACGGAGACCGTGCGCCTCGCCTGCAACGGCCTGTGGGCGCAAGTCGAGCTCGAGCTCGGCGACAAGCAGCTCGGCTACTCGGCGCGCGACATGCTCGGCTTCGACCCGCAGTTCGCGCGCTACAACGGCGTGCACGTCGACGTCGGCTCGATGACGGTCGCAAAGTACGAGGGGAAGCTGTCCACCGACGGCAAGACGCTCGCGCTCACCGGCGAAGGCCCGGACCCGCGCTACAAGGACCGCGTCGCGAAGCTCGAGCAGGTGTGGACGTTCCCGAAGAAGGGCGAGCGCACCGCGAAGTTCGAGTTCCTGAACGACGAGGGCGGCAAGGTGCCGTGGCTCGAGCTCACCTACAAGTTCAAGAAGAAGGTCAAGTGAGGCGTACGCGCCTCGCAGTGCGGAAGTGGCGAAATTGGCAGACGCGCGAGACTTAGGATCTCGTGCCGCAAGGCGTACGGGTTCAAGTCCCGTCTTCCGCACCATTTCTTGATGCGACGCGCTCTCGCGTTCCCCGTTTCCGGCCTCGAACGGTGGGGGAAAGTGCGTAGTTGCATGCTGTTGCCTGTCTTGGCCGGGCCGCCAGCCAATCGTCCCTGCATTCCCGCCCATAGCCGGAATCAATGTCCGCGCGCGCCCCAGGATGGGCCTGCGCGAGTGGTGGGTGGCGCTGTGTGGCTCGATCCTGCTTGCGGCACTCTTGCTTCACGAGCCGATCGCGAGACTCGGGGCTCACACGCTGGGCCCATGGGACAATCTCGTGCAGCAAAGCGCGCAATCGCGCGGCGAGCAGCATGAGCGCACCGCCAGTCCGGCGTTGACCGATCCGGCGCAGCAATTCGTGCGGTGGGCGCTGTAGGCGCGCGGCGAGTGGGAGGCGGGTCGCGCTCCGCTGTGGATTTCCTGGAATTGCGCCAGAGTTCCGCCGCTCGCCAATTTCCAGTCCGCGCCGCTCTCGCCGTTCACCTTCCCCTTCTGCGTCCTCCCGCTCGATCACGCGTCGCTCGCCAGCGCGCTCGCCAAGCTCGCCGCCTCGGTGTTCCTGACCTACGGATTCCTGCGCGCCTGCGGCGTGGGACGTCCGGCAGCGGCCTACGGCGCGGTCGCGTGCTCGTGGTCGACCGGGCACTTGATGCACCTGCTGCACCCGCACCCGGCGGTGACGGCGATGCTGCCGGGGCTGCTGGGATGCATCGAGCGGCTGTTCCAGTCAGTCGAACGCGGTGAACGCGGCGCCTCGTGGCGCTGGGCGACGCCGCTCGCGCTGGCGACGGCGATCGCGTGCCACACCGGCCATCCGGAGATACTGTTCGTCGATGCGCTCGTGTGCGCCGTGCACGCGATCGTGCACGCGATCGTGTGCGCCTTCGCCACGCGCTCGTGGCGCGTCGCCGCGAGCGCCGCGCCTGCGCTCGCGTCGGCGGCCGTGCTCGGCGCCCTGCTGGCCGCGCAGCAGCTGTTGCCATTCGGCGAATACATGCGGGAGAGCGACATGTACCGCCGACCCACGCACTTCCTCGCACAGTGACGTCACGGAGCAGGTGCCCCTGCTCGTGTTACCCGACTTCATCGGCAATCCGCTCGATGCGGGCATCGGCATCACATTCACGCCGGAGTCCAAATACCAGGAAGCGCAGGTGCGCTACGCGGGCGCGCTGCCCTTGTGGCTGGCACTCGTGGCGCTTGCGTTCGGCATCTGGCGCACGCGCTGGGCCGTGCTCACCGGCTGGGCGCTGCTCGTGGTGCTCGTCGTGTCGAACGTGGCGTCCCTCGGCGAGTCCATCGGGCGCTATCTCACGGCCGGACTCATCCCCTGGGGGCGGCTGTACCCGGTGCTCGGACTCGGCGCGGCCGTCAGCGCGGCTTGGGCGCTGCAGCGCGGTGCCGAGGAGCGTCGGCCGATGCGCTGGCTCGCGCTTGTCGCGACGAGCGCCGCTCTGGTCTTCGGTGGCGCGTACCGCGGAGTGGAGCGCTTTCTCGATGTCCACGCGAACGAGGGTCACGTCGACGCCGCGACATGGCGCGCCGTTTCCGACGCGCACGTTGGCTGGATCGCGCTGTGCTTCGGACTCGGCGTGGTCGCGGTGGCCGCCTATGGCTGCGTGGGCACGCCAGCAGCTCGCGCTGTCTGCGCAGGCGTGCTGGTCCTCGCCCGCTTCGGCAGCGCCGTCACCCCGTTCGGCAAGCACATCCCGACCGTTCCCAACGAGGACGCGCTGACGCTGACGATGGGCGAGTTGCAGGAGCGCGTCCACGACGGACGCACGCTCTTCGTGGGTCGCGATCGGCTCACGGTGAACGCGAACGCGCTCTACGAGGTGGCGCAGGTGCTCGACTACGACGCACTGAGCGTCGCGGACACCGAGATCGCCACGCGCATCCTGCTGCGCTCGGATCACTCGAACGCCGAGGTCGACTACGAGACGCGCTTCGCGCTGCAGGTGCTCGGCGTGCGCCACGTGGCGTCGTACAACGAGTGGCTGCCCATCGACACGCGACAGGGAATGCCGCCGGCGACGAACTCGCGACGCTCCGCCTACTACGACACGCTCGAGCAGCGCGAGGAGATCCCGCCCGAGCGGCGCGTCTCGATCGGCGTCGATGGGCTGCGCCAGTCCTTCCGGGCCGTGCGTCCCGAGCCGAGCCGAGTCGTGCTGCATTTCTCGGGCATCCCGGCCGCCATGACGGCCCCGCTGCTGATCCTGCTCACCGACGAGGCCACGGGCGAGCGTCTGGCCGAGTGTCGCTTCCAGCCGCGGCAGCTCTCCTGGTTCAACCACTCGCGCCGCGAGTTTGCGCTGTAATTCCCTCCCGTTCGCGACTCGGCGCGGCGCAACTTGGAGCTCGAGGTGCTCACACTCGACCTGCGAGCACCGCAGGTCGAAGTCGTACTCGCGGCTCCGCGCGAGGATGCTGCACGCCCGGTCGAGGCCTCCGCACGCCGAGGACGTCCCGTGTGCACGGCGCAAGCAAGCGTACGCGAGGCGACCCTCACCTCGGACGCGGTGGCGCCGCAGGAAGCGGCCGTACGCAATTCCGGCCCGCGTTTCGTGCAGGACGTGGCCTCGGGCTCCGACATCGCGCCCCATGGCTGGCGCGCGCGGGCGCGCCTCTACGAGTACCACGCCTCGCGCGGCGAGGCGTGGATGGTGCCCGGCGTGCTCCCCGCGCGCGATCTTTCAGGAGACCGCATGGCACCTCGGCGAGTACGCCGACAACCCCTACCTCAGCGTGTTGCACGAGGGCGAGCGTTCCGCGCGACCGCCCCGGCGCGACCTCGTCTCCGAGGTCGAGGTGGACGGCCCCCAGCGCTCGCGCTGGCAGACGCGCGCGAACCTCGCCTTCTGCGCCGTCGAGCTACCCGCCGGGGAGCACGAGGTCGAGCTTTCCAACGAACTGAATTCATGGCGCTATGGTCTGGGGCTGTGCTCGCTCGGCATGCTCGGCCTGTGCGGCGCCGTGGTCCTCTCGCGCACTCCCCGACCCCTTCCGGAGGCCCGGGAGCGGGCCTGACAGGGGGCGCGCTGGCGCCGGGCGGGGGCGGCGTGCGAGACTCAGAGATTCGATGACGAACGAAGAAGTGCAATTGAGTGCGACTGGCTTTGCGGAGCTGGGACTGTGTCCGGAGCTGGTCGCGGTGCTCGCGAGCCTCGGGTACGAGGAACCGACGCCGATTCAGCGCGAGGCGATCCCCCATGTGCTCGGCGGGCGCGACGTGCTCGGGCAGGCAGCGACCGGCACGGGCAAGACGGCCGCGTTTGCGCTGCCGCTGCTCCAGCGGCTCGGCACCGGGCGCGCCGGCCCGGGCCGGCCGAAGGCGCTGGTGCTCGTGCCGACGCGCGAGCTCGCCATGCAGGTCGCCGAGGCGATCCACAAGTACGGGCGCGGTCTGGGCGCGAGCGTGCTGCCGATCTACGGCGGCCAAGGCTACGGCCAGCAGCTGCGCGCGCTCGAGCGCGGCGTCGACGTGGTCGTGGCGACCCCCGGCCGCGCGCTCGACCATCTCGAGCGCGAGACGCTGATCCTCGACTCGGTGCGCACCATGGTGCTCGACGAGGCCGACGAGAT
>SXKQ01000131.1 GCA_005778045.1 Planctomycetia bacterium | reverse complement strand
CTCGATGAAGATCACCGACGACGTGCGGCGGCTCGCGGCGGAGCAGGGCGTGGGTGCGGACGAGGCGCTCGCGCGCGGCCTCAAGGACAAGAGCGACGAGTTCGCGCGCACGGGCGGGGCGCTGTACTCGTGAGCGAGCCCGCGACTCCGCCGCAGGTCGAGCCGGGACCTGAGTGGGGCAAGGTCGCGGGGCAGCCCTTCGACACCCGCTTCCTGGAGGGCCCTGGCTCGCGCACGCGCGAGCTCGGCCGCGCGATCCGCATCTTCGGCGAGTTCGTCAGGGGTTTTCGTGCGCTGCACTTCGTCGGCCCGTGCGTGACCGTGTTCGGCTCGGCGCGCACTCCGCCGGGCTCGCGTTACTACGAGCTCGCGCGCGAGATGGGCGGTCGGCTCGCGACCTCTGGCTTCACTGTCATGACCGGCGGCGGTCCGGGGATCATGGAGGCCGCGAACCGTGGTGCGAAGGAGCACGACGGCTACTCGCTCGGCTGCAACATCGAGTTGCCGCGCGAGCAGAGCCCCAACCCCTACCTCGATCGCTTCGTGTCGTTCCGCTACTTCTTCGTGCGCAAGGTGATGCTCGCGAAGTACTCGGTCGCGTTCGTCGCGATGCCGGGAGGGTTCGGCACGCTGGATGAGCTGTTCGAGATCGCCACGCTGATCCAGACCGGCAAGGTGCACGACTTCCCGGTGGTCGTGATGGGCAAGGAGTACTGGGGCCCGATGTTCGAGTTCCTGCGTGGCCCGATGCTCAGGGAGCGCATGATCGAGCCGCGCGACGTCGACCGGATCCTGCTCACGGACTCGCCGGACGAGGCCATGGCCACGATCGAGCACTCTGCCGCGCGGCTCCTGCAGCGCAGCTGGCTCCGGCGCGGGCGTCGCCTGTGGGTGCTCGGCGAGCGCGGGCGCTAGACGCGCTTCAGCCGCGGCGCAGGTCGAGCACGCGCGCGAGTGCGGTGATCACGAGCGCGTGACGAATCGCGCCCGAGGCGACTTGCGCGCGCACGTCGTCGAGCGCGAGTGTGTCGACCACGATGTCCTCGCCGCTGTCGAGCTCCTGCGGGTGGGTGAGTTCGCAGTCCTCGGCCAGCCAGTGGTGGCACAGGTTGTCATGGAAGGCCGGGTTGGGCTCGACGCAGCCGAGATAGGACCAGCGCGCGCTGGTGTAGCCGCATTCCTCGCGCAGCTCGCGCTGCGCTGCGCGGGCGTGCTCCTCGCCGGGGTCGACGACGCCCCCGGGAATCTCGGTCGTGACCGAGGAACTGCCGAAACGGAACTGGCGCACCACGACGAGGCGGCGCTCGCGCGTGAGCGCCACCACGTTGCACCACTGGGGCGTCTCGAGCACCGTCCGCAGCATGTCCTTGCCGGTGCGCGGGTTGGTGAGCGTGTCGAAGCGTGCGCGGCACACGAGCAGGTCAGGGCCGTATTGGCTGTTCACGCGCGGCCACGGGCGGGGGGCTTGGCTCATGGTCGGAAGTGTAGGGCCGGGAAAGGTCGGCGGCTCTGGGTTCGCGCCTTGTGGGGCGCTACCGTCCCTGGATGCCCACGCTGGACTTGAGCCCGCAGGAGCGTGTGCGCCGCACACAGGGGATTTTTGCCCTGTTGTTCGTCCAGCTGTTCTTCGGCCTGTTCCCGTTGTTCGGAAAGGTGGCCTTCGGCGCCTTTACGGCGCGCAGCATCGGCGCTTGGCGAATCGCGGTTGGCGGCCTCGTGCTCGGCACGGTCGCCGCGCTCCTACACGGCCGGCGTTTCCTTCCCGAGCGTGGGGACCTGCCGCGGCTCTTCGTCTGCGGCCTGCTCGGCATCCTGCTCAACATGGTGCTGTTTCTCGAAGGTCTGCAGCGTTCGAGCGCGATCGAAGTGGCGCTGCTTTTGCCGTTGATCCCGGTCTTCACGCTGATCGTCGCGGTCGCGGCGCGCCAAGAGCGCTTCGACATGCCGCGTGCGATCGGAATGGCGCTGGCCTTCGTCGGGGCGGGGCTCGTGCTCTTCGAGCGGGGTGGCCGCTTCGGCGGAGATCACATGCTCGGCAACCTGCTCGTGGTCGCGAACGAGCTTTGCTACGCGATCTACTTCGTCCTGCTGCGCCCTTTGCTCGCCAAGTACCCGCCGCTGGTGCTCACTGCGTGGGTGTTCCTGCTCTCGGCTTGGTCGATCCCGATTCTCGCCGGGCCGGACGCGCCGCTGGTCCCCGAGACGGTGCCCACCGACGCCTGGGTCGCGCTCGGCTACATCGTCATCTTCCCGACCGTCTTCACGTATTTGCTGAATACGTTCGCGCTCGTGCGCGTCTCGGCCTCGACGGTGGCGAGCTTCATCTTCCTCCAGCCCATGATCACGGTCTTGGGCGCGCTGTGGTGGCTCGGCGAGGGGCTCCCGGAGCACTTCGCGCTCTCGACATTGCTGACCTTCGGCGGTGTTTGGATGGTCGCGCGCCGCCCGGTGGCGCGGCCTCTCGCGCCTGCCCCTGCGAAGTCGTAGAGTCCGTCAGCATGCTCGCCCCGCAGGTGCCCGATCCCGCCCGCGTCCGCTTCCGCTGCAGGGCTCGCACGCGCTGGTCCGATGAGGACAACCAGAACGTGCTGAACAACGCGGTCTACATGACGCTGCTCGAGGAAGGGCGCCACGCTTACTTTCAGCGCCTCGGACTGCTCGAGCTCAATCACTTCCCCTTCGTGCTCGGAAGCTGCAACCTCCGCTTTGTGAGCCCCGGTCGCGGCGGCGCGGAGGTGGAGATCGAAGTCGTGACCACGCGCCTCGGCAAGTCGTCCTTCGAGCAGGCGTACCGCGTGCGCGAGGTGCCGGGTGGCCGCGTGTGGTGCGAGGCGGAAGCGGTGCTCGTGATCTACGACGCTCGCAACGGGCGCAGCGCGCCGATGACGAGTGCCTTCCGCTCGGCGGTGGCCGAGTTCGAAGGCCTCGCTTGACTGCAATTTGCTTGCCGCAGCTGTCCTAGCGCGGCGCCGACAAGGGCAGGGGCTCGCCCGCGTGCACGGGCGCGATCCAGCGCTCGGCAGGGCGAGTGTTCCACTCGCGACGCCACGCCTCATGCTCGGCGTCCTTGGGGAAGCTCTCGTGCGCGCCGTAGGGATAGGCGCTCATGCCGTGGAACGGCAGTGGCTCGACGTAGAGCGCATCGACCGTGTTGGGGTCGCGATCCTTGGCCCATCCGTCGAGGAACACCAGATAGTCGCGGCGCCAGCCGGCCTTCGGGGCGGGCAGCGCACGCGCGTCGAGGCGTACGGTGAGCGCGTCGCCGGATCCCATGATCACGAATCGGTCGTCGATCGCCCCGAGCAGCGGCAGCACGTCGCCGAGACGGGTGTACGACCCGGGGTGCTGGTTCCAGCGCGGCTGCCAAGCGATGCGCTCCCAGTCGAAACGCTCGGGCTGGTGGGGGAGTTCGGAGCGCTCGGGATCGCTGAATCCGCGCAGCCACAGCCGCGCTTCCGCGGGCTCGAGCGCGGTCACTTCCAGCGGCGCGTCGTCGTTGTCCGTCGCGAGCCGGATCGAGTCCCAGTACAGGCGCAGCGAGCCGAACAGCCGCAGCTTCGGATTGTCGCGGTCGAGTAGCGCCGTCACGTCGACGACCATGCTCTTCGTCTTGCCGGCGGGGAAGCCGATCGGCGGACCGGCCGTGCGCCAGCCGCCCTGGCCATCGGGCACCTGCAGCATGGGCGGGATGAACTCGTGCTCCGGATCGCGCGCGCTCGCCATGTTGACGCTCGCGTCGGTCCAGTAGAACCAGCCCGTCATGACGAGGCGCAGCTTCGACGCGTTCGCCAGCTCGGCCTTGTCCCACGCGAGTTCGAGGAAGTGCGGGTTTGCGAGGCCGAGGAACTGACCCGGCGCGGGCTCGAACGGCGCGGCGTGGCGATCGTCGATCGAGGCGAGCTCCGCCGACCAGTCGCGCCCGTCGCTGCCCAGCACGCGCGGGGCGAGCGGCGCACGCACTGTGTGCGTGTGCGGTGCCGGGAAGGGCGGGAAGGTGAAGAGCTCGTTGGGGTAGATCTCAGTGCCTTGCGGATGGTCAACCACGTCGATGCGGATGCGGTCGAGGTACGTCACCTCGCGCAGTTCTTCGGTGAACTGCAGTTCGAGGAAGCCATCCTTCGGCACGAGCTGCTCGCCCGTGACGAGCACGTACTCGTCATGGTCGGGCGGCACGAGCATGCCCGGCGCCATCGGGAGTCCGAGCGGCGTGATGCCGAGCACGTCGCTGACGAACACGTATTCGCGGCCGTTCCAGCTGTAGAGGAACGGGCACGAGCCGACGAGACCTTCGCTCTGCTCGAGCAGGCTGCCGGTACTCGCACGGTCGCCGAGGTCGCGGCGTAGCTCGTACTGGATCACGCCGTTCGGCCAGATGACGCGCACGAGGTCCGTCTCCTTGTGCGTGCCGACGCCGAGCAGCGTCGCCTCGCCGCGCCAGAACACGCGCCGGTAGGTCTCCTGCGCACGCAGCTCGACGATCGCGCCCACGCCGCGGCGATTGTCCTTCACGCCGCGGAATCCGAGCCGCACCGCGTTGTTCGCGCCCTTCTGCCCGCGCTGGAGCGAAAGCCCCGCCGGGGTGATTGCGAGCGCGTCCCACGCGAGATCGCCATCGAGATCGTCGATCAGCGCCGGGGCTGCTGCGAGTGCGAGCTCCGTCGGGGCCGTGGCCGGGGTGCCGAGCGCGAGCTGGCCCTGCAGGCGGGCGCCATCGGCCAACGGCCAGAGCGCGTCGAGGCTGCCGTCGAGGTCGAGGTCGAGCGCGAACAGCGGCTGGCTCCCCGGCAGCGTCCCGCTCGGCGTCGTCACCTTGTCGTCGGACTTCCAGCCACCGCCGAGCTGTGCGCGCAGGATCGCACCGTCGCCCGACCAGACATCCGGCCGCGAGTCGCCATCGAGGTCGGCGACCAGCGGGCGCCGCGCCGGCGCCACGAAGCCCGCCAGCTCGCCCGTCGCGTCCGCAAACACGCCCCCGCGCAGGTTCGTCGCGAGGACGTACGCTCCGTCGCGGCCGAGGAGCAGGTCGACGTCTTGGTCGGTGTCGAAGTCCTCGGCGAGGCACCACGAGAACGCGCTCCCCGTGGGCAGCTTGGCTTCGGCCGTGACATCGGTGAGCTTGCCGTCGGCGCTCTCCGACGCCACGCCGTCGTTGCGCAACAGCTGCGCACCCGCACTGCCGACGAGCAGCACGTCTAGATCGCCCTCGTGGTCGTAGTCGATGGTCAGACCGTCCGCAATCGTGCCCGCGGGGCGCGGCAGCGACTTCGCGCTCGCGCTCCAGCTCACGGACTTGTCCGTGATGCTGCGCGCGCTGCGAACGAGGCGCAATTCGCCCTTCGCGACGTAGAGGAGGTCGAGCACGTTGTCGCCCTTGGCCCCGTCGAGGTCGAAGGCTAGAGCGAGCTCCACGGGCTCCTGCGCGAGCGAAATCGCGCGCCAGCTGCCGCTTTCCGAGAGCCCCAGCACGAGGCCGCGCTCGCCCCAGCCGACGAGGTCGAGGTCGCCGTCATTGTCGAGGTCGCAGGCCAACACGCTGCGCGCCCCGCCAAACTCCGGGAGGATCGTCGCCGGCGCTCCGAAGTTCGGGAGCGCACCCGTGCCCGTGAAGCGCGAGCCGCGCGGCGTGGGAAACGCGATGCGGCCGAAGTTGCCCATGTCGAAGTCATCGGTGCGCGGGCTCGGCACGCCGCGGTTGCCGAGCGCCTGGTGCTCGTCGAGCAGCTTCTCCCCCTCGGCTTCGCGCTCGGTCATGGTGCAGTGCAGGCCGAGCTTGTAGATCGCGGGCAAGTACCAGGAGCCCGCGTTCTCGATGCCGCGCGCCACGACCTCGCGCAGCAGGCGCTCGTACTCGGTCGGATCAGAGCCTTGCACGGAGTCGATCAGCTTGAAGCGCGTCGGCAGGTCCTCGGGCGCGAGCTCGAGCACGCGCCGGAAGTCCCGTGCAGCGCTCTCGAGCTCCACATTGAACTGCGCGATGCGGCCGCGGTTGTAGAAGTAGCGCGGGTCCGACGGCGAGGCCTTGGCGGCGCGCTCGAGCAGGCTGGCGGCGCTCGCGGCATCTCCGAGCCGCAGGTGCACGCAGGCGGCGTCGATCAGGTCGCTGGCCAGCGCGTCGGAGCGCTCGACCAGAGGCTTGAGCGCGGCGAGGGCCTGGGCGCGGCTGTCCTTGGCGAAGCTGGCCGCGGCCAGCTCGCGCGCGAGCTGGTCCTGCTCCGGATTCGCGCCCGGACCGCAGGCGGCGAGCAGGGTTGCGACGGCGAGGGCGAGGACACGGGGACGGAGCGGCATGTGCATGGAGGTGGGGCGTGCCTTGGGGGCCGCAGGGGATTAGAACAGTCGCGCCATGCAGCCTCAAACGCCGCGCGTCGTGCTGCTCGGGGCGAGCAACCTCGCCATGGGGCTCGGCCTCGCGGTGGATGCCGCCCGCGCGCAGCTCGGGGGCGCTGTGGAAGTCCTCGCCGCTTCCGGGCGCGGGCGCTCCTACGGCACGCGCAGCAGCTTCCTGGTGCGGGAGCTCGTTGGGATCGGCGACTGTGGTCTGTGGGCGGAGCTCGGGCGCAGGCCGGCGACGCCCACTTGGTTCGTCGCCACGGACCTTGGCAACGACCTCGCCTTCGGCTCGAGCGCCCGCCAGGTCGAGGCGTGGGTCGAGGGCGCGCTTGCGCGGCTGGTCGAGCGCGGCGCCCGCGGCGTCGTGACCGGGCTGCCGCTCGCGCGCCTCGAGCGCCTCGGCGCGCGCGAGTTCGAGGTCTTCCGACGCATCATCTTTCCGTTCCACAGGATCGACCGAGCAAGCGTGATGGCGGAGGCCCGCGAGCTCGAGGAACGCTCGAGGGAACTCGCCCGGCGACTGGGGATCGCGCATGCACGGCTCGAGGAGCGCTGGTACGGCGCCGACCCGATCCACTTCGCCCGCGGCGTGCGCGCGGAGGTCTGGCGCACCCTGGTGGCGCCTTGGGCGGCAGCGAGTTCCCTGCCGAGCCCGAATCCGGCGCGCTCCGGCTGGCTGTGGTACGAGCGCTCCCGGGTGGCCGGACTGTCGGTGGGGCGCGCGCAGCCCTGCGCCCGACTGGCGGATGGAACAACTTTCTCGCTCTACTGAGAGGGCCGCCGTAGCGTCGAGCTTTGGAAAGCGCGGCCGAGGTCCGAAATACTCTCACCCATGGCTCACGCAGATCACGACGAGCACGCGTCTCACGGTACGCCTTCGAACGAGCAGCCCGCGCGACGGGCAAAGGAGCGTCATGCGATCGTCGTCGGCGCGAGCTCCGGCATGGGGGCGGCGCTCGTGGAGCAGCTCGCGAGCGAGGGCGTGCGCGTGGTCGCCATCGCGCGTCGCAGGGACGCGCTCGACGAACTCGCCAAGCGCTGCCATGGCAAGGTGATTGCGCTGGTCCACGACGTGCACGAATTCGAGGCCGTTCCGGCGCTGTTCGAGCAGTGCATGCGCGAGCTCGGCGGACTCGACCTGTTCGTCTACACTTCCGGCATCATGACCGAGGTCGGCGCGAACGAGTTCGACACGCGCAAGGATCTGGACATGCTCGCCGTCAACGTCGGCGGCTGTGTCGCGTGGACGAACGAGGCGGCCAAGCTCTTCCGCACCCAGCGCTCCGGCACGATCGTCGGCATCAGCTCGATCGCCGGCGAGCGCGGTCGCAAGGGCAATCCGGTGTATGGCACAACCAAGGCCGCGATGAACCACTACCTCGAGGCGCTGCGCAATCGCCTCGCGGACTACGACGTGCACGTGTGCACGATCAAGCCGGGTTTCGTCGAGACGGCAATGCTCGCGCAGGCGCGCGCGCAGGGCCGTTCCATCAAGGGCGCGATCACGGCGCAGGCCGCGGCGCGCTCGATCCTCGCGGCCGCGCGCGCGCGCCGCAACGAGGTCTTCGTGCCGTTCAAGTGGACGTTGGTCGCTGCGGTGATCCGCAACATTCCGTCGTTCCTGTTCAAAGGCATGAATATCTAGGGCGCGCGATGGAGATCTTTTCGCCGCGCTCGCGCCGACCTCTGGAAAGCTCTTTCGAGTACATCGAAGGCTGGGGGATGGCCGTCGGTCAGCACGCGCGTGTGCTCCGCCCGCGCTCCGTCGAGGAGGTCGCGCAGTGCTTCGCGCTGGCGCGCGCCGCGGGCTCGACGCTCACGCTGCGCGGCGGCGGCAACAGCTACGGGGACGCGAGCTGCCCGGCGCGCGACATGGTGCTCGACATCTCGCGCATGGATCGCGTACTTGGCTTCGACGTGCACACGGGCGTCGCGACGCTCGAGCCGGGAGTCACGATCGAGAAGCTCTGGAAGACGATCCTGCCGCTGGGGTTTTGGCCGCGCGTGGTCAGCGGGACGATGTTCCCGACGGTGGCCGGCGCGCTCGCGGCGAACATCCACGGCAAGAACAACTTCGCGGTCGGCACCATCGGCGACGCGTGCCTCGAGTTCGATCTCGTGCTGCCCTCCGGCGAGGTTCGCACCTGCAATCGGGAGCGCAACGCCGACCTGTTCCACGCCACGATCGGCGGCTTCGGAATGCTCGGCTGCTTCAGCCGCATCGTGCTCAAGACCAAGCGCGTGCACTCCGGCAACGTGCGCGTGCGCGGCGAGAGCACGCGCGACCTGCGCGAGATGATGCAGTACTTCGAGGCGCACAAGTCGACGAGCGACTACCTCGTCGGCTGGGTCGACTGCTTCCCGGGCGGCGATGCGTCAGGTCGCGGGCTCATCCACGATGCGTACAACCTGCACGAAGGTGAGGACCCGGCGCCGGAGCGCTCGCTCACGGTCGCGCACCAGGAGTTGCCCGCCAACATCCTCGGGCTGTTCCCCAAGTCGCAGGTCTGGCGCATCCTGAAGCTCTTCAACCACGACCTCGGGATGCGCACGATCAACGCGGCGAAGTACGTCGCCGGGCGCCTCGAGGGCATGGGGGAGCCATACCTGCAGTCGCACGCGGGCTTCTCGTTTCTGCTCGACTACGTGCCCAACTGGAAGTGGGCCTACGGTCGCGAGCGCGCCGAGCACGGGCTGATCCAGTACCAGCCGTTCGTGCCCAATGCTGTCGCCCACGATGTGCACAGCGAGATTCTCGCGCGCTGCCGCCGCGCCGGGCAGGTGCCGTACCTCGGCGTGTTCAAGCGCCACCGACCCGATCCGTTCTGGCTCACGCATGCTGTCGACGGTTGGAGCTTCGCACTCGACTTCAAGGTCGATCCGGCGCGCCGCGCCGAGCTGTGGAAGCTGTGCGAAGAGCTCACGGAGCTCGTGATTTCCGTCGGCGGTCGCTTCTACTTCGCGAAGGACCTCGTCGTCGCGGCCGAGGACACGGCGCGCTTCCTGCCTCAGGACAAGCTGGCCGCGTTTGCGCGTCTCAAGCGCGAGTGCGACCCGGAGACGCTGATCGAGGGCCAGCTGTACCGGCGCGCCTTCCGCGACTGGATCGCAGCCTAGGCGTCCGTCCCTAGTCCTCGAAGTTCGCGTAGCGTCTGCGCGCGCTCACCGACTCGACGCGGTCCTCTTCCGCGATCCACGCGGAGAGCCTGCCGCCCCATACGCAGCCTGTGTCGAGGCCACGCAGCTGGGGACGCAGCACGAGCTGCATGCGTGCCCAGTGGCCGTAGACCACGGTGCGTCGGTCGCCGACGCGCGAGTTGAACCAGTGTTCGAACCATGGCCGGAAGGCGCTGCCAGGCGGCGCAGGGTCCTGCTTGGAGAGTTTGCCGTCGCGCGTGGTGGCGCGCGCACGCGTCGCGAAGCCGATCGCGGGATGGGGCTGCAGGGGGTCGAGACCCGCGAGCTCGCTCTCGGGGTCCGCCCACGCCGGATGGAGCGCCGCATGCACGAGCCACACGTCGTCCCACTTGCGGACGAAGGGGCGCGCACGTACCCAGGCGAGTAACTCGTCGCGGTCGGGCGCGCCGAGCACGTCTTGGGTCGTGTCTCCCGCGCGCAGCTCGCGCATGCCGGTCGCCACGCGCAGTAGGCTGACATCATGGTTGCCGAGCACGCCTCCGGCTCGGAGCTGGCGCAGGAGGCGCAGCGTTCCGAGCGAATCGGGACCCCGGTTCACGAGGTCGCCGACGGGGTGCAGCTCGTCGGCGGAAGGGTCGAAATGCAGGCGCTCGAGCAGCTCCTCGAGCTCCTCACGGCAACCTTGGATGTCCCCGACGAAGATGCGGCGCACGCGGTACAGCCTAGTCGGCGCCCGTCCGGATGGAAGTCCGCGCGGCGCGAGTCCACAATGGTGTTATGAGTGCGCCTGAAACTGCTGTGGGTCCGACCTTGCGCGTCAACGGGCTCGTGTTTGTTCTCGGGCTGGTCGTGCTCGGCCTGGGCGCTGGCGTGCTCCTGTATCGCTGGCGCGCGGGGCAGGTCGCGAGGATGATCGAGCGCGATCTCGCCACGCTGCCCCAGGAGCCGGAGGCGCGCCTGCAGCGCTGGCTCGACGACTACGGCAACGTGATCGTGCAGCAGGCGCTCTTGCAGCTGCGCTACGAGGCCCAGAAGCCGTGGATCTTGAGTCACACGCGTGGCTCGGAGCGCAACGATCCGACGCAGGAAGTGTGGGGCATCGACCTCGGCGAGTTGGGCGATGGGCTGGTCCGGCGCGAGCAGCTCGCGATCGTCGTCGAGCTGCCGCGCGCCCGGATGCTCGAGCACGGTCCCATCCTTGGGGACAAGGTCCGCAACGTGCCGCACTGCGCGCCTGACGCTCCGATGCACGATGCGGACGCGCGCGTGCGTGGAATCGTGGAGTGGTCGCTCGCGAAGGTCGGGCGCTCCCTCGGGCGTGACGTGCCCGGCGCGACTCTCGTGGTGCGTACGGAGGAAGCTGGCGGTGGCTAGCGTTCCGCGTCCGGGGGTCTGGAAGCCGCTGGCGGCGCTCGCGGCCGTGTTGATCGGCCTGTGCGTCCTCGCCAACTCTGGGCTGGGCCTGTTCGAACTCGTGCCCGACGGCGCGCCCTTGTTCGGCAATTTGGATGAGGCTCTGGCCGCTCTGGGGCTGGTCTGGGGGCTTGTGGTGTTGTTCCGGAGCCCGGGGCGGGCGACGCCCTAGGGCGGTCGGCCGCACGGGGCTGGACCGGCGACGGATGCTGCGAGGCTTGGCTCCGGCCGTACGCCCGCTAAACTACTGAACGGGCGTCTCGTCCCCCCGTCGACTCGCATGGCGAAACGATCCTTCAAGGCTGGCGCTGGCACGCGCCTCGCTGGAATGTGGGCGTGGGTCTCCCTGCTCGCGCTTGCGGACTCGCTCTCGGTGCGCCACGTGTACCAACATCGCGAGCCGAGCCTGTGGCTGTACGCGGAGACGCTCGCGCTCTGGCTCGCGTTCGCAGTCGCGACCCTGCCTTGGTCACTGCTTGTCGACCGCGCCTTGCGCGGGACGCTTGCCCTGCGCAAGTTCGACCATCCGCTGCATGCCAACGCACGCCATCTGCTGTGGACCGCGCTGCCCGTCGCGTTGCATGAGCACTTGGACAGTTACACGGCCCTCGGCGGCAACCTCGTGGGGCTCGGTCAGGCCATGCCGTGGATGTTGGCGGTCGCGCTCATGATCGGCTCGGTCGGCGTCGTCGCCGTGCTCCTGCCCGTGCTCGAGCGGGTCGCGGGAGCGCGACTCTGGCTCGCCTGCTCTCTCGCGCCGTGGCTGGTCGCGGGGCTCGTCACATTTCACACGGGCGGGCCGTCGCCCACCGGCTCCGCGCGCGCCGATGCTCCCAACGTGCTGCTGCTGGTGTGGGACACGACGCGAGCGGACTCGGTCACGCCCTATGGCTACGATCGCGACACCACGCCGAATCTCGCGCGCTTCGCGGAGCAGTCGCTGCGCTTCTCCAATTCGCGCTCCGTGTCGACCTACACGCTGACCTCGCACCTCTCGATGCTGACGGGCGTGTATCCGTCGCACCACGGCGCGCGCCTGACGCGGCAGTTCTTCCGTCCCTGGGCGACGCCGACCGTGGTGCGCACCTTCCGCGAGTCCGGCTATCGCACGGCGGCCTTCGTCGGGACGGACGTGCTGCGCGCGCAGAGCGGCATCAACTACGCCTTCGAGACCTACGACGATCGCGTCGATCCTTGGGTGACCTATTCTCACGCGTGGGCGCTTGTGCACGACGTGCAGTCGCTGCTCGCTCGGCTGCTTCCGAGACTGCGATCCAACGGGGAGCCGCACTGGATTCAGGACTTCCAGCGCCCGGCGAGCGAGGTGCTCGCGAACGCGCTCGCGTGGATCGAGGCGGACGACCCGAGACCTTGGTTCTGCTTCGTGAACCTGTACGACGTGCACTGGCCGTATCTGCCGAGGCCGGAGGCACGCGAGCGCTTCGTCCGGCCCTATGACGGTCCCGTCGACGGCTACGCCCTGCGTGGCGATCGCGTGCGGAGCGAGGGGTTGCGCCTCGACGCCGCCGACGCGCGGCACGTGCGCGACCTGTACGACGCGGAGCTGTGGTCGCTCGATCGCGAGTTCGATCGGTTCCTCGCGCGACTTGACCTCGAGCGCTCGGCCGTGGTGCTGACCTCGGACCACGGCGAAGCGTTTGGGGAGCACGGCCAGTTCGAGCACAAGGACGTGCTGGAGTGCCATACGCGCGTGCCCTTGCTCGTGCGGCCGGCAGGATCGATGGCCGGACGCGAGGTGCGCGAACCTGTGCACGGGGTGGATGTGGCTCCGACCCTGCTCGCGCTGGCGGGCCTCTCGCCCGCCGCGGAACAGTTCGGCCTGAACCTGCTCGGACCGATCGGTTCCGACCGCATCCTGCTGGTCGAGAACCGCGACAACATCGATCCCAGCTTGGTCAAGCTGGCCCTCTACTCCGGCGAATGGAAGCTCGTTCAAGCGATCGGGAAGGACGGCGTGCTGCGCTGGAATCTGTTCGACGTCGTCGCGGACCCCTCCGAGGCGCGCGATTGGGCCGCCGAGCGCCCCGAGGTGTTGGAGCGCCTCCGCGGCGAGCTGGAACGCCTGCGAGCCCGCTGGGGGGCCGACGACGAGCGGGATGGTCGCGTGTGGCGCGTGGACAATCAGGACGCCCTCGACGCCCTCGGTTACGGGGGGGAGTAGGAGCTTCTTAGGGCTTGGGGAGACGTGGGGCTTGCCCCGGTGCCGCCGGGGCGCCATACTCTTGCCCCCTCGATCCACGCCCCAACCCGGGGTGTTTCCCTATCTCTCCCGCCACGCCCCCAAAGCCATGGCCAACTCCCGCTTCAAAAACGGCGGCCCCACGCGCGGCCGCAAGCGCGTCAAGCGCATGGGCATGAATTCCGGCAAGATCCTTAAGCTGGGTCGCCAGAAGAAGCCGCGCCGCGGCCGCGACTACACGCGCCTCTAACCATCAGGGCCACGCGGCCCCGGTCGAGCAGGCGGGCGTTCCCGATACCGGGGGCGCCCGCGTTCGTGTCCGGATTGTCCGCACAGCCCAAGCCCTCCCATGCGCCGACTCCCGCTCGCGAGCGTGACGCTGTTTCTCGCCGCCTGCTCCGCGGGGGACGCGGTGGTGCAGCTCGCGGATCCCCCTGCGGCTCCCGGGGCTCGTGCCTTCGCGCTGGCGGTCGGAGCCGATCGGCTGCCGCGACTCTCGTGGGTCGAGGGCGGCGGACCACACGAGCTGCGCTCGAGCGAGTGGAGCCCAACAGGCTGGTCCGCGGCAGGCGTCTTGGCCGCCGGACCGGACTGGTTCGTGAACTGGGCCGACGTCCCGGCCGTCGCGGCGCTCGAGGACGGCGCCCTCGCCGCGACCTGGCTCGAGCGCAGCGGTGTGGGCACGTACGACTACCGCGTCCGACTCTCCGTGGCGGGCGGAGCAGCGCTCACCCTGCACGACGATCCGGGCGGAGGGGAGCACGGATTCGTCTCGCTTGCCGAGCTCGATACGCGGCGTTGGCTCGCCGTTTGGCTCGATGGACGCGCGAGCGCCGGGCACCACGACGATTCTGGCGAGATGCAGCTGCGAGCCCGCACGGTCGCCCGTGACGGCGCGCTGGGCCCGGAGATCCTGCTCGACAGCCGAGTCTGCGACTGCTGCGCGACGGCGGCGCACCGCACCGCGAGCGGCGCGGTGCTCGTCGTGTACCGCGATCGCGACGCGGACGAGGTGCGCGACCTGTCCGCTGTGCTCGTGCAGCCCGATGGCAGCGCGGGCACGCCGGTACGCGTCAGTGCCGATGGTTGGCAGATCGCGGGCTGCCCCGTGAACGGTCCCGCGGTGGCGGGGCACGGAGAGGAACTGGCCCTCGCGTGGTTCACGCTCGGCGCGGAGAGCCGCGCGCGCGTGCAGGTCGCATACTCGCGCGACGGGGGCCGTTCGTTCACGCCGCCGACGCAGGTCTCGCGCGCGGAGACCGATGGCTTCGTCGACTGTGCCTACGATGCATCCGGACGCCTCTGGGTGAGCTGGCTCGAGCGTCCGACGCGCGAGCGCGGCGAGTGGCGCTTGGCACCGCTCGAGGACGGAGTGCTGGGTGAGGCGCGTACGCTCGCTTCCACTGTTCCGGGCCGAGCCGCCGGCGTGGCGCGGCTCGTCGCCGCCGGCGATGGGCTGCTCTTCGCCTGGCTCGACAGCGCGGGTGGTTCCCAACTGCGCGCGCAGTGGGTCTCGACCGCGCGCTGAGCGCTCAGGCCGGGCTCTTCCAGTCGCGCTGCCAGGCGCCGAAGTGCGTCGCACCCTCCGCGGTACAGGCGACGATGTCCTCGATGCGCACGCCAAACTCGCCGTAGACGTACACACCGGGCTCGTTGGAGAGCGTCATGCCCGGGAGCAGCTGCACGCGGCTGCCACCGTCGAAGTACGGATCCTCGTGGCCCTCCATGCCGATGCCGTGGCCGAGGCGGTGGGTGAACTTCGAGTAACCCGGGCCGTAGCCCGCGCTCTCGAGCGCCGCGCGCGCCACGCGGTCGATCTCGCGGCACTCGACGCCGGGGCGGATCGCCTCGAACGCGCGTCGCTGCGCGTCGAGCACGGCGAGCCAGGCCGCTTGCCGAGCCTGCGATGGCGTGCCTTCGACGCACCACGTGCGCGTGGTGTCGCTCGCGTAGCCATGCAGGCTCGCGCCGGTGTCCACGAGCAGGAAGTCGCCGGAGCCCAGCGCGATCGCCTCATTGTCGCCGTGCGGATAGGCGGCGGCGGGGCCGACGAGCGCGAGGCACCAAGGCGAGGTCATGCCGAGTGCCGCGTGCGCGCGCGCCATGAGTCGCGACACATCGCCACCTGTCATGCCGAGCCGCACGCGCCGGGCGACCGCCGCGATCGCGAGCTGTGTACCTTCGCTCGCGACGCGCAGCAGCTGCAGCTCGTGCGCGTCCTTTACGCCGCGCAGGGCCACGAGCGGCTCGCGGCCGAGCAGCACGCGCGCGGGCCCGTGCTCAGCGCGCAGGCCGTCGAGCACGAACGCGCGTGCCTGCGGATCGACGACCACTCGCTCGACGCCTCGCGCGCGCAGCGTCGCCGCGAGCGGAACGAAGGCGTACTCATGCTCGTCCCACGTGACGATCTCCCCGCCGGGTCCGCCCTGCTTGGCGACGCCCAGCTTGGCCTTCTCCGCCTCGAAGGCTGGACAGATCCAGAAGTGGCTGCCGTCGGCGAGCACGAGCAGCGCGAAGGTGCGCTCGGAGCGACCCCACGAGACGCCGGTGAGGTAGCTCATCGTCGGGCCGCCCTCGCACAGGTAGGCATCGAGCGAGCGCTCGGCGAGGATGCGCCCGAGCCGAGCGCGCCGCGCGACACGCTCCTCGGGCGCGATCGGAGCCACGGTCGGCCTCAGGTCCGGGAGCTCGGGGAAATCGTCACGCGGCGCAGCGTCGGAAACGCTCGCGGCGCTGGACTGCGCGCTGCGACATCCGCTGGCGAGCGCACCGGCGCCGGCGAGCGCCGAGAAGGCGAGGAACGAACGACGGGAGTCGGGGCTCTGGCTCATGGCGGGAGGCTACTGCTCTTCGAGGCAGCGCACGAGGAAGCGCTCGATGCGGCGGTACTCGTCGAGCCAGTGCATGCCGTCCTCGAAGCCGTGGTTCTGGCTCGGGTAGAGCATGGCGTCGAAGTCGATCCCGAGGTCGATCAGCTTCTCCATCAGCCGGATCGAGTCTTGGGCAAAGACGTTGGAGTCGACCATGCCGTGCAGGATCAGCAGCGGGTCGCGCAGCTTCTCCGCGTGGTCGATGGGCGAGCTCGCGGAGTAGGCCTCGGGGTGCGTCGAGGGCCGACCGAGCCGCGGCTGCGTGTAACCGGGGTGGTACGTGCGCCAGTCCGTCACCGAGCGCAGCGCTGCACCGCCCACCCAGCGATCGGGCTCTTGGAAGAGCGCCATCAGCGTGAGGAAGCCGCCGTAGGAGCCCCCGTAGCACGCGACGCGCGCCGGATCGACGACGCCGCGTCGCGCGAGGTCGTCGATCACCGCGCCGATGTCCGCCAACTCGAGCTTGCCGAGCTGGAACTGCACGTCGCCGCGGAACTTCCCCCCGTAGCCGGCACTGCCACGGTAGTCCACGTCGGCGACGACGTAGCCCCGCTCGGCGAGCCGCGAGTGGAACATCAGGTTGACCGCGTACTCGGTCATCGAGTCGGTCACGTTCTGCAGGTAGCCAGCACCGTGGATGAACACCACGCATGGACGCGGCGCGCTCGGGCGCGCGAGCGACGAGCCGCGCGGCGAGTAGACGTGAGCATGCACGCGCTCCCCATCGGCGGAGCGAGCTTCCAGCCTCTCGGGCAGGATCCAGTCGCGCTCGCGATACACGGCGGGGATCGTGTCGGTGAGGCGCGTCGCCGGGCGCGAGCCATCGGTGCACACGGACCACAGCTCGGCCGGCACGCCGAGCTCCTCGTGTTCGAACACGAGGTTGGTGCCATCGCCGCTCGGGCGCAGCGTCGTGTTCATCCCCTCGGGCACCGGCAGCCAGCGCAAGCCCTGCTCTTCGACCACCCCGAGCTCCCGGCGCGCAGGGTTCTCGCGGCTCGCACACACGAGCAGCGCACCGCCCGAGACGGTCCAGCTGCTCACCTCGCCCTCGACCTGCGTGAGCTGGGTCAGCTCACCGCTCCCGGGATCGAGCGCGAAGAGCTGGTTGCGCCCGGGAGTCGTCGAGAAGGGAGCGCCTTCCGAGCACAGGAGGATGCGCGTGCCGTCGTCGCTCCAGCGCGCGAACGCGCCGGGACCCCCGACCCAGCGCTCGTCGCGCTCCACGAGCGCGAGCCGCAGTCCGCTCTCGCTCCATACCCACGTCTCGACTGAGCGGTAGTCGATCGAAGTGCGTCGGAACGCGAAGCGCGCTGGCCCCGACGGCGCCCAGCCGACCGCGCCCACCGACGTGCGTCGCTCTCCCGGCAGCTCCACTTCGCGCCTGCGACCGTCGACCGTGGACCATATGTACGCGCGACGCTCCTGCCACTCGTCGTCAGCGAGTTCACTGCGCGCGGAGCGCGTGGTCACGCGCTCCGTCAGGTAGTCTGGAATCAGCGTGGGCTTGTTGCGCCGCGTGTCATCGAGCTCGAATGCGAAGACCCAGTTCCCGCACGGCGAGAGGTCGAGTCCGTCGATGCGCTGGGCGCCCTCGAGCCCCTCGAGCCCCTCGAGCACGACGCCGCGCCCCGTGGCGAAGTCGTGGAAGTGCTCACCCGCACGCGCGGGATCGTCCACGAGCTTCCCTTCGCGCGAGAGCACGCGCTGGCGGTCTCCGGAAAACTCGACGCGCGCCACAGGGGCGGACAGGGCCTGCGTGACGTTCGAGGCCGCCGAGAGGGACAGCGGCAGCGCGCCAGACTCCAGCGGGAAGTGGTGGATCTCTCCTCCCGCGCGCACCTCGAGCGTCGCTCCACCGTCGGTGAAGGCGAGGGCCGAGATCGCGCCGAGGCGCGGCACGGGCTCGTTGTGTTCGTCGAGCTCACCCTCGGGTGGGTCGCGATAGAGCACGCGGGCTGCGGGTGTGCCTTGCGGATTCCAGTCGACGAACACGATCGAGCTGCGCCACAGCAGCGCGAGTCGATGGCCCGTGGGGCTCCAAGCGGGAGCGCGCACGCGCGCCTCGCCCGGCTCGCTCGCGTCGAGCGCACGCTCGAGGAAGCGCGGCAGCGACGTGTCGACGCTCGGAGTGAGCGCGGGACCCGCGGTCGCAAGCCAGTGGGGGCCGAGGTCGGCGCCGAGAGTGCGCCGGCCTTGATCGTCGCGCTCGAGCGGCCGCCAGTCGACGAGGGCGAGCACGCCGTCGGCGGAGACGGAACGCACACGGGGCGGGACGCCGTGCAGGCTCGGCAGAAGGAAGACCTCCTCAAGGCGCGGACCGACGCCGGGCTCGGCCGATCCTGCCGTGGGACGCTGCGGGGCGACGCAGCCTGAGAGCGTGAGACCGAGCGCCGCGAGGGCTGCGAGTCGACGCGTCGAGCGGGGGGGGTGGTGCATGGGTCAGAAGCTACCGCAGGGGGCACGGGGCGCGCCCTGCGCGGGCATCGGTTTCCTTTCAGGCACGGCGAGCGGCCCGTCGAAGGATGGAGGCGTGTGGAGGGACCGCTCATCGCAGCACGAGCTGCTCCAAGCCCCGGGCAGCCATGCCGAGGCCGGCATTGAGGACCTGTTCCCGCGCATGTCGCCGGAGCCCGCTCCGCGCCAGCGCGGGCCCGGACGGATGCTGTGGACGATGCAGGTGACCGTGCTCTCGGTCGTGGGCTATCTGTGCATCTTCAACCTGTCGGTGGTGCGTGGGAGCTCGATGGCCCCGCGGATTCACGATGGCGACCGCATCCTGATCGATCACCTGAGCTACGTGTTCGGTGAGGTTCAGCGCGGCGACATCGTCGTGCTCAAGTACCCGCTCGATCCCTCGGTCGACTACATCAAGCGCGTGATCG
>SXKQ01000130.1 GCA_005778045.1 Planctomycetia bacterium | reverse complement strand
TGCGCTGGCGCTGCCCGCCCGAGAGCCGCGCGCCCTGGTCGCCGACGACCGTGTCGTAGCCCTGCGGCAAGGCCGCGACGAACTCGTGCATGTGCGCCGCGCGCGCCGCGGCCTCGATCTCCGCCTGCGTCGCGTCGGGCTTGCCGTAGAGGATGTTCTCGCGAATCGTGGTGTGGAACAGGAACGGCACCTGCCCCACCATCGCGTACATGCGCGTCCAGTCCCCGATCCGCAGATCGCGCAGGTCGCGTCCGTCGACCGCGACGCGCCCCGAGCCGCAGTCGATGAAGCGCGCGATCAGGTCGATCGCGGTGGTCTTGCCGGCGCCGGACGGTCCGACGAGCGCGAGCGTCTCGCCGGACCGAATCTGCAGCGAGAGGCCTTCGATCGCCGGGCGCGGCTGACCGGGATAGGTGAAGCGCACGGCCTCGACGGCGATGCCGGCGCCGAGCGAGCTCACCGCGACGGCTCCGGGGCGCTCGGTGATGTCCGGCCGCTCGTCGAGGATCGCCTCTAGGCGCTCGGCCGCGCCCGCGGACTCCTGCACATGGTTCACGGCCGTCGTGATGCGCTTGACGTGCGTGTAGATCATCGCGATGCCGCCGAAGAACACGGTCATGTCGCCCGGGCTCGAGAACAGCTCGAAGCGCAGCGTGCCCCAGCCTACGGCGACGAGCATCACCGCGAAGCCGAAGTGCGAGAGGAACGTCGTCGCGCCCTCGATCGTGGCCACGGCGCGCACCATGCGCATCGCGCTCTCGAGGTACGACTCGTTGACCTGCCGGTAGCGCTCGAGCTCGCGCTCCTCCGCCCGGAAGGCCTTGACCGTGCGGATGCCGGAGAACATCTGCGTCAGCACCTCGACCGATGCGCCGAGGCTCTCCAGCGACTTGGTCGAGCGCTTGCGCACACGCCGGCCGAGCTTCGCGATCGGCACGATCACGATCGGCAGCGCGCACAGCACGATCAGCGTCGGCATCGGCGCGCTCACGGCCGCCAACACCAGCGAGCCCACGAGCAGGAGCGGCTGCTGCACGAGGTCCTTCAGGATCAGGTTGACCGACTGGAGCGTCTGCGTGACGTCCGAGCTGATGCGCGAGAGCACGTCGCCGAATTGCCGCTCCCCGTGGTAGCGCATCGACAGGCCGATGATGTGGCAAGCGATGCGCTGGCGCAGCTCGATCACCATGCGCAGCGCCGTGCGGCGTGCGATCAGCGTCATGCCGTACTGCGCGAGCGCGGTCAGGATCGTCAGCACGAGGATCAAGCCGCCGACGGTCCACAGCGCGGCGAGCTTCTGCTCGTCTCCATCCGCCGCGCCCGCGGGGCCGAAGATCCAGCCCTCGACGCGGGCCTGCAGGCTCGCGACCAACCCGCCGAGCGCGCCCGTCTCCCCGCTCGCATCCGCGGCCGCGCCCGCAGCCGGGAAGAGCACCCGGTCGAACAGCGGCTGCAGCAAGAGCAGCGGCGCCTTCTCCCCGAAGGCCGCGAGCCCCGCGAGCAGCGCCACGGCCACCAGCCGCCCCACCTGCGGCAGCACCTCAGGCCGCAGCAAAGCCAGAAGGCGCTGGAAGCTCGAATCTCTCCACATGGGCGCGGGAGAATAGCAGCGGCTGCGCGAAAAGCCGCGCACCGCGCCTCAGGCGCCGGAAGTGCCGGCCCCGGCGCGCTCGAGCAGCTCGCGGTACCACGCGCAGGCCCGCTCGACCTGCGTCTCGTGCCCGACCACGCCCCACAGGACCGACAGCGTGCGCAGCGTGCCGGGATGGGTCTTTGTGCGCTGCGCGTCCTTGACGGCGTTTGCGCACGGCCCAGCGGCATCGAAGAGATTGAGCAAGCCTTCGATGTCAATCTCCTGACCTGCGGCGTTGAACACGTAGCGCTCGCCGGCGCCCGCGATGCCGATACGCAGGGGCGCCTGCGCACGATCGAGATCCACCACGCTGATCGGAAGCCCCGAGTGCAGCGAAACCGCGTTGCACGCGTCGACCGCGAGGTTGATGCGTGGCAGCCCGCCTTCGACCGCCGCGCGCGCGAGGTACTCGCTCGACGGCTTGCCCCGGCCTGTCGGCTTGTAGCCGCCGTGGCGCAGCAGATCGCGTACCGCGCCGCGCAGCTCCTCGCTGCGGCACAGCGGTGCCGGGGCGCCGTCTCGGTGCAACTCGTGGAGCCAGACGGGCACCTCGCTCTCCCCCACCGGGCGCAGGAATTGGGTCACGAAGGCTCGGGCACACAGCCGCGGGTGGGGATCGAGACTCAGCATCGCTCTGGGAGGATAGCCGCGGGTGCGTTCGTTCCCTCGACCGGGCCAATCTCGATTTCGGCTCAAGCCGCCTTGGCCGCCACCCGATCCATCGGGTCCCGCTGCCACGGTCCAACCATGTCCTACGAGAAGGTCGTCACGATCGTCACTGCTCGGCTCGCCAGCCATGGCCTGCTCGGCAAGGTCCTGCTCCCCCTCGGCCCCGCCTCGGTGCTCGAGCATGTGGTCGAGCGCGCGGAGCGCATGCAGCGCACCGACGGCTTGCTCGTCGCCACGACGCGCGAGGCCGCGGACGACCGCATCGAGGCCCTGTGCCTCGAGCGCGGCTGGGCCTGCCGTCGCGGCGCCGACGCCGACCTGCTCGAGCGCTGCTGGCGTGCCGCGAGCAGCGTGCAGGCCGATCACGTCGTGCTGCTCGGAGGCGACCAGCCGTTCTTCTCGTGGCAGGAAGCCGACCTGCTCGTCGATCACCACCTGCGCCAGCACGCCGACGTCACGCACAACCTGTCGACGCGGGGCAGCGGGATGCCCGAAGGCACAGGCTGCGCCGTCGTGCGCGCGCAAGCTCTCGAGTTCGCCTTCCGCGAGGCCGCCGACGCCCACGAGCGTGAGCATGCGCTGCAGTTCCTGCTCGACCGCCCGCGTCGCTTCCGCATCGTGACGCACCGTGCCCCGCCGGAGCTCGCGCGCCCCAACTACCACCTCGGTGTCGAGTCGGCCTCGGATCTCGAGCGCCTGCGCCGCATCCAGCGCGCGCTCGGCGAGCCGCGCTGCGCCGATCTCGCGCACGCGATCGCGCTGCTCGACCACGACGCCGCGGCCAGCAGCGTCGCAATGTGACGCCGCCGCGTCATCGCGGTTGCGGCCCGCGACGCGTCTGCGTTTCCACAGCTCGACGACGCGCAGCTCGAACGCACTGCTCGCGAACGACAGGCTCGCCACTTGCGGGACGGCATGCCCCGAGCGCGCTGCCACGAACTCGGCCGATCCGTCGTTCGAATCGATGACCGGCATGCCAGGTCCGGCGATCACGAGATGCGGCGGGAAGCCGCGCGCCGAGACGTCGACGCGATAGCGCCGTCCCTCGCGCGGGGTGTCATGCGGCGATCCCTCGCGACAGTTCCATGCTAACTGCGGCCGCAGAGCGCGCTCAGGACAGGATCTCGTCGACGGGCTGCAACGGCGGCGGCAAGTCCCGGTCGCCGATGCGCTGGCGCAGGTTGACCTCGATCGTGCGCGAGATCGCGTCGAGCGGCAGGTCGTTGGGATCCATGCCGAAGGGCATCTCGAGCTCGTCGCCCACGACGTCGAGGCCGAAGAACGCGTAGGCCACGATCACGCACACGACTGGCGTGAGCACGCCCACCGAGTCGACGAGACCGAACGGGAGCGCGTAGCAGTAGCCGGCGGTGATGCGATGGATCAGCGTCGTGTACGAGAACGGAATCGGCGTCGACTTGATGCGCTCGCACGCGCCCTGAATGTCCGTGAGCGCGGTCATCGAGCCTTCGAGCACCGGCAGGTGCACGTCGTGGATCCAGCCGCGATCGTACGCAGCGCGCAAGCGTTCGGCCGTGCCCTGCGTGATCGCGTAGGGCCGATTCGTCTCAGACTTCAGGCGCTCGACCTCGTCGGCCGGCAGGAAGTGCGTCAGCTCGCCGATGTCATTCACGTCCCTCAGCGAGAGCCGCAGCGCGTGAACGAACGCCACGACGCGCAGCACGAGCTCGCGCCGCAGCGCGACTACTTGCGCATCCTCATGACCGCTCCCGCGCGGCCCGACGAGCGTCAGCGTCTGGCGCGCCAACGAGCGCGTCGTGTTGACGAGCGCGCCCCACAGCTTGCGTCCCTCCCACCAGCGGTCGTAGCTCGCGTTGTTGCGAAAGCCGAGGAAGATGCCCAGTGCGATGCCCACCAGCGAGAAGGGCAATGACGTGACGTTGGGGTGCCAGTCGTTGGCCATCTCGAGCACGGTCACGACGAGCGCGACCGCCGCGACGCCGATGATGCGCCCCTTCGTGCGCGGCAGCTCGCTGCCGCGGTACTTGAAGACGAGACGCCACCACGTGACTTGCTTGGGAACGAACATGCGCGAGCTTTCCGGCCTTCCCCTGTACCACGCCCGGCCTCCGAATGCAGCCACGCCCTCGTCAGCCTCCCACTCCACGCGTCGGAGATTCCACGCGATCACGACAGCTCGCGCTCCGCTGCTCGCCAGCGGCGCTTTGCCGTCCATTCCCGGATGACCACGCCCGCACCCGTCGCCGGGATCCGTCACTACGGGGCCGCTCGCCTGTGGACTCGCGCGGGAGCGCGGGTTTATATCGACGGCCCCCCCAAGATGAATCCCCTGCTCGTCGGCCTCGTCCTCTACATCCTCGCCCAACTCGCGATCGGCGTGATCGTCTCGCGCCGCGTGCGCAGCGAGGACGACTACCTCGTCGCCGGCCGCAGCATGGGCTACACGCTGTCGGTCTTCTCGATCTTCGCGACCTGGTTCGGCGCGGAGGCCTGCTCGGACGCCGCCGGTACCGTCTACACGAACGGCATCTCGTGGACCTCGACTGAGCCCTACGCCTACGGCGTCGCCATTGCGCTCGCGGGCGTGTGGCTCGCGGTTCCGCTCTGGTCGCGCAAGCTCACCACGCTCGCCGACCTGTTCCGCGAGCGCTTCTCGCCCGGCGTCGAGCGCCTCGCCGCGCTCCTGCTGATCCCGACCTCGCTCTTCTGGGCCGCCGCGCAGGTGCGCGTGTTCGGCCACGTGATCGCGGGTGCCGCGGGCTTCGACCACGCGGGCGCCATGGTGATCGCCGCCGGGGTCGTGATCGCCTACACGGCCTTCGGCGGCATGCTCGCCGACGCGGTCACCGACGTGGTGCAGGGCATCGCGCTCGTCATCGGCCTCGTCGTGATCCTCGTCGGAATGGTGGGCGAGCTCGGCGGCGTCGGCCCGGCGCTGGCGAGCATCGACTCCTCGCGCCTGCACTTTTCACCCGAGGAAAACGGCTCGTGGCTCGAGATCGCCGAGGCCTGGACGCTCCCGATCTTCGGCTCGCTCGTCGCGCAGGAGCTGATCGCGCGCATGTGCTCCGCACGCTCGGGCACGGTGGCGCGTCGCTCGGCCATGGCCGCGGGCCTGATCTACGCCGCCGTCGGCTCGATCCCGGTCGTGCTCGGCCTGATGGGCCCGGCACTCCTGCCCGACCTAGCACAGCCCGAGGAGTTGCTGCCTGAGCTCGCGCGTACCAAGCTCTCCGCGCTCTCCTACACGCTGTTCGCCGGCGCGCTGGTGTCCGCGATCCTCTCGACCGTCGACAGCGCGCTGCTCGTCTCGTCCTCGCTCTTCTCACACAACCTCGTCGGCCGCATGTGGCCCGACCTCGACGAGCGGCACAAGCTGCGCGTCGCGCGCGCCTGCACCGTGGGCTTCGGTCTCGTCGCGCTCGGCCTCGCGCTCACCTCGACCTCCGTCGGCGACCTGATGGAGCTCACCAATGGATTCGGCAGCGCTGGGGTGTTCGTGCTGCTCGTTTTCGGGCTCTTCACGCCCTACGGCCGCGCCTCCGCCGCCTTCGCCGCGCTCGCGGCCGGAGCCGCGACCTTCGTCGCGGGCTACCTCGGCGAGTGGAGCTACCCGTACCTCGCCTCGCTCAGCGCCGCGCTGGCGAGCTACCTGCTCGTCGCGCTCGCCGAGTCGCGCCTCAGCGCCGCGCAGCTCCGCTGAGGAAGGCCGCGATCTCGTCGTGGAAGCGCACGAGCTCGCCCTCGTGGATGTACATCATGTGCCCCGCCGCGTAGCGCGACATCACGATGTTCCCGCGCAGGGACGGGTCGAGCCCGAGCGCGCGCATCGAGTACTCCGCGGCGAAGTGCGGCGTGGCGAAGTCGTACACGCCCGCCGCGACATACACCTTGAGATGCGGGTTGCGCGTCATCGCCTGCCGCAGCGTCTCCGCCACGTTCAGGTAGCGGTTCTGCTGGTCGTACTTCCACGGCTGCACACGCCCCGTGAGGATCTCGTAGGGCAGGTCGTTCTCGTAGCGCAGCGTGCGCCGCACGTAGTCGTTGAGCGTCGCGGTGTAGGGTCCGAGGATCGCCGACATGCTCGGGTCGAACTCGCTGCGCTCGCCAGCGGCGTCGCGATCGATGCCCGTGAAGCGGCTGTCGAGCCGTCCGACCGTGCGCCGCTCGTCGCGCAGGAGCTCCTTGCAGAAGCGCCCCTGTTCGATGCGCAGGTTGCAGCGCTCGACGTACTCCTGTGACAGGCCCGTGTAGCGCGCAATCCGCGCGACGAGTACCTCGCGGTCCGTTGCGGGCAGCCCGTCGCCCTTGGCGAGCGCCGGCATGTACTCGTCGATCGCGAAGCGCTCGACCTCCGCCAGCAGCGCGCCAAGATCGCCCGACAGCTCGGGCGCGAGCTGCTTGTGGAACCATGCGGTCGCCGTGCAAGTCGGCAGGAACAGCACGTAGGGCAGGTCGTTGCCGACGTCGAAGCGCGCCGTTTGGAAGTTGAGGATCGCGCTGACGAGCACGATCCCGTTCATGTACATGCCGTGGCGCTCCTGCAGGTGCCCGACGAGCCCGGCGGCGCGCGTCGTGCCATAGCTCTCGCCCGCAAGGAACTTCGGGCTCGACCAGCGTTCGTAGCGCGTGGTCCACAGCCGGATGAACTCGCCCGTCCACTCGACGTCCGGCGTGACGCCGTGGAACTGCGTCGCGTCCTCGCCCTCCGCCGCGCGGCTGTAACCAGTCGTCACAGGATCGATGAACACGAGGTCCGTCGCGTCGAGCCACGTGTGCGGGTTGTCTACGAGTTCGTAGGGCGGCGGCGGCGCCCAGCCCTCCGGTTCCATCTTCACGCGCTTGGGCCCCAGCGCTCCGAGGTGCAGCCACACGCTCGATGAGCCCGGCCCGCCGTTGAACGAGAACGTCACCGGTCGCATCGCCGCATCCGCGACGTCGTCCTTCGTGTAGGCCACGAAGAAGAGCTCCGCCTTCGCCTTGCCGTCTTCGGTCGTGAGCTTCATGCGCCCGGCGCGCGCCGTGTACGCGATCTCCCCGCCCTCGACCGCCACGCGGTGACGCGTCTCGACCACGTCGTCATCCCACGCGGCCTCCTTCACGACCTTGGGCGCCTCGGGCGCCGTGCCTTCGTCCTGCGCGTGCAGGATGACAGCCAACGTGAGCGTGAGCACCACCGAGAGCACCGCGTTCCGCTTCATGCCGCAGAGAATACGTCCGCACCCGAGCGCGCACGACCGATCCGCTCGTTCGCGACCTCGGGCTCGTGTGCCGAGCGCTGCCTCGAGCCCGCGCGCCGCTCGGGAAAGACCGCGGGCCCGGCGAGAGGTCCCGCCGAGCCCGCAGAATTCAGAGCCCGCGCACGAGGCGCAGGTCGGTTGGCTTAGTAGCCGTCGTCGCGGTCGCTGCGGCCACCGCCGTAGCCACCGCGGCCACCACCGTCGCGGCCGCC
>SXKQ01000129.1 GCA_005778045.1 Planctomycetia bacterium | reverse complement strand
TGGACCCCGGACGTGTACGAAGGCGCGCCGACCCCGGTGACGACCTTTCTCGCAGTGGCCTCGAAGGCCGCGGGCTTCGGCGCCCTGCTGCGCTTCCTCGCGGCGCTGTTCCTCGGCCAGGGTGCGACCGCGCTCGGCGGGTACGGCGAGCGCGTGGCGCTGATGCTCGGCCTGCTAGCGGCGATCACGATGACGCTCGGCAACTTCGCCGCGCTGCGTCAGTCCAGCCTCAAGCGCATGTTGGCCTACTCGTCGATCGCGCACGCGGGCTACGTGATGGTCGGCATCGCGTGCATGACGCGCGAGGGCTTCTCGGCGGCGATGTATTACCTCGCCGCGTACTACTTCATGAACCTCGGCGCCTTCGGCTTCCTCATCTACTTCGAGGGCGTGACGGGCTCCGACACGATCGACAGCCTGAAGGGCATGGGCTTCAAGGCGCCGCTGATCTCGATGGTCATGGTGGCGTTTCTCGTGAGCCTCACGGGCCTGCCGCCGACGGTCGGCTTCTACGGCAAGTACCTCCTGTTCGTGGAGGGCGTCGACGAAGGCCTCTTGTGGCTCGTGATGATCGCGGCGCTCAACAGCGTCGTGAGCCTGTTCTACTACCTGCGCGTCGCCAAGGCGTTGTTCCTCGAGAAGCCCGCGGAGCGGGATGCGGCCCCGGCGCCGGTGCTCACGGGCTTCGTCACCGTGCTCGGCCTGGCCACGGTGGGCTTCGGCCTGTACGTCGCGCCGCTGGAGAGCTGGGCCTACCGCAGCCTCGACCTGATCCGCGGCGCCACGGGCTCCTGAGGGCGCAGAGGCGAGCATGCTGGCTGCGCTGGTGATGTTCAGCCCGCGCGAGCTCTTGGTCATCGCGCTGGCGGCGGCCTTCGCCACGGCGGTCTTCCTGCTGCGTCGCCGCAGCGGGACCTGCTGACGCTAGGCCCCTAGCCGCCCCGTCGGGGCGGCTTGTGCGGGTCAGGCCCCACGGATTTCGCCCCGGGCTTACACTCTAAGTACCGGCTCCGAAACCCGGGAAGATCCATGCTCGCCGCCCTGATCCTCGCCGCCTCGCTCGTCGCCCCGCAGGCGGTGTCGACGCCGGGCAACGTGATGGTGCTCATGGCCGACGACCTCGGCTGCGACATGCTGAGCCTCTTCAGCGGCCATCCGGATGCCCCGCCGACTCCGAACCTCCACGCGCTCGCCGCGAGCGGTGTCGCCTTTCAGGCGGCCTACACGGACCCGGTCTGCTCGCCGACCCGTGCGTGTGTCCTGACCGGTCGCTACGCGTTCCGGACGGGCATCGGGTCCTTCCTGTCGCCCTTCGGCACCGTCGAGCACTCGTTGCAGCCCTCCGAGATCACGCTGCCCGAGGCGCTCGACGCCACCGCCCCGTGGCCGTTCGAGAGCTCAGCCGTGGGCAAGTGGCACCTGACGGCTCCGCCCCTGAACGTGGGACTCGCTCCCAACCAGCAGGGCTTCGACTGGTTCGAGGGCGTGCCCGGCAACCTCTACTTCAGCCAGTCGTATTTCTCCCACACGAACATTCGCAACGGGGTGGCGCTCACGAGCACGACCTACAGCACGACCGAGCAGATCGACACCGCGCTGCGGCGCACGGTCGAGATGCGCGAGCCGTGGCTCCTGTACGTGGCCTTCAATGCGGGCCACGAGCCGTGGCACGTGCCCCCGGCGTCGCTGCACAGCTACACGCTCTCCGGCAATCCGGCGAACACTCCGGCCGAGCACTATCGCGCCAGCGTGCAGGCTCTCGATACGGAGATCGGACGCCTGTTCGCTTCCATGGATCCTGTGGTGCGAGCGCGCACGACGTTCCTCTTCATCGGGGACAACGGCTCGCCCAACGAAGCCGTGACCGCTCCTTCGATCCCGGGGCGTTCAAAGGGCACCCTCTACGAGGGGGGCGTGCGCGTGCCGCTGATCATCGCCGGCCCGGGAGTCGCCCATCCAGGGAGCCAGTGTTACGCGCTCGTCAACTCCGTCGACCTGTTCCCGACGGTGCTCGACCTGTGCGGGGTGAGCGCCGGGGCCCAGGCGACGTTGCGGCGCGGCGACGGCCTCAGCTTGATGCCCTATCTCGCCCAGCCCTGGTTCAGCTCCAAGCGCGAGTGGGTCTTCGCCACTCGCTTCGCGCCCAACGGGTTCGGCCCCGTCACCTCGTTCGGTCGCATGATCCGCAACTCGCGCTGGAAGCTGATCGAGCGTCAGGGCCAAGCAGACTTGTTCTTCGACATGGCGAGCGCGCAGGGCGAGAACCTCAACCTCGCTGGTGGGCCTCTCACGCAACACCAGCGCGCGGCCCACGCGCGGCTCGCGCATCAGCTGCACGCGCTCGTTCCATGACCGAGTGTCCGAGTACGGGATAAACTTCTGGCGTCGTCGTGTCTTCGAGTTGCCACCCGGGAAAATTTTCCATGCGTGCGCGTAGCCAGCTGTCCATCGTCCTCGTGGCCGCCGTCGCGCTCACCTGTGGTGGCGGCGGGGGTGGAGGTTCCGTGGGGCCGCCGGCCGAGACGCAGCCCACCAACGTGCTGCTGATCCTCGCCGATGACCTCGGCGTGGACATGTTTGGTCCGTACGGCGTGCACCCGAGCCCGCCGCCGACGCCCAACCTCGACGCGCTCGCGGCGGAAGGCATGCTGTTCGAGTACTTCTACAGCCTTCCGAGCTGCTCGCCTACGCGCGCGGCCATCCTCACGGGTCGCATGCCGTTCCGGCACGGCATCGGCAAGCCGATCGACCAATGGACGGCGGAGCACGCGCTCGCGCTGGAGGAGCGGACCCTCGCGGAGGTGCTCAAGGATGGCTCTGCCGCGAGCGTCTCCACCTCCGCGATTGGCAAGTGGCACCTCGGCTCCGAATCCGTGGGTGGCGCCAGCCACGCCAACCTGCAGGGTTTCGATTGGTTCGAGGGGACGCTCGGGAACCTGATGTTCGGCTCAAACTACTTCGGTTACCAGAAGGTCACGAACGGCGTCACCGAGGCGAGTCGCACCTACGTCACGAGCGAGCAGGTCGACGACGCGCTCGAGCGCATTTCCGTGATGCCCGAGCCTTGGTTCCTGTACCTCGGCTTCAACGCCCCGCACTCGCCGCTGCACGCTCCGCCGTCGAACTTCCACAGCCAGAGCATCTCGGGTGTGCCTGAGGACACGCCGAACGACCACCACCGCGCCATGGTCGAAGCTCTGGATCGGGAGCTCGGGCGCCTGCTGGCCGGCATTCCTGAGTCCGTGCGCGCCAATACGACCATCTTGTTCCTCGGCGACAACGGTACCCCGGCCAACGTCATGGTCGCGCCTTCGATCCCGGGCAACTCGAAGGGCTCGGTGTACGAGGGTGGCGTGCGCGTACCGTTCGTCGTCGCGGGGAAGCACGTCGAGGTCCCCGGCTCGCGTTGCCCTTCGCTCGTGCAGGCCGTCGACCTCTTTCCGACGGTGCTGGAGCTGATGGGGACCGATCTGGCCAAGGGCGTCGGCGACAACCGTCCGATCGACGGCATCTCGATCGTGCCCTACCTCTCGGATCCAGCTCGCGCGCCGCTGCGCCAGTACGCGGCGTCCGAGCGCTTCTCGCCCAACGGCTTCGGCGAGTACACGAGCTACGGTGCGATGGTGCGCGACACGCGCTGGAAGCTCGTGCGCCGGGCCGGTCAGCCGGACGCGCTGTTCGACATGCTTGACTCGCGGGGCAATCCGATCGCGTTCGAGGACCCTGCCACGGGCAATCTCAACGATGGCGATCTGAGCGCCGAAGAAAGCGCCGCGCTCGCGAGCTTGCAGGCCGCACTCTCGGACGCGCTCGACGGTCAGTGAGAGTGTTCAGGCGCCCAGCGCTGCGGTGAGCGCAGCGAGCGCTGCTTGCGCTTCCGCGGAAAGCCCCTTCTCAAGCAAGTTCTCGCGCTCGCCCGGGTCCGCGCGCAGGTCGTAGAGCGCGCGCGGCGCCTCGTCCTCGTCCGCGTCGGGAAGCTCGACGAGCTTCCAGCGCACGTCGCGCACGGCGCGGCGCCACTTTGTGGGATCAGGCGCGATGCCATAGCTCGGAAACGCGTCGACACGCAGGAACGCGCGTTCACGGAAGGCGAGGATCGCGTCGCTGGCGAGCAGGTCGCTCGCAAACGACAGCGAGTCTTCAGGACTCGGCTCCACGACGCCACGCAACTGTCGCACGGTGCTCCACAGGTCAACGGCACTCACGAGCCGCTCGCTCCGTCCACTCGCGACACCGCGACCCCACGCGAGGAGCGGCGTGTGCACGCCCACCTCCGCCAGCGAGCCCTTGCCTTCGCCCGACGTGCCGTTGTCGCAGGCGAGCAGCACGACGTAATCCGCGTCGATCGCGCGCCGTACGAGCTCTCCCAATCGCCAGTCGAGGTGCCGGAAGAGGTCGCTGTAGCGCGAGCGACCGGGATAGGTGACGCCCGGAGGCTCGTTGGCGGGCGGAGGCAGGTTGTGAGGCGCATGGGGCGCGTTGAAGCTCGCGTGGATGAACTCGACGCCCTTCGCGATGTCGTCCTGCACATCCGCGGCCGTGACGTTGGTGGCGAACTCGCGTTGCTCGACGAGCTGCGTAGGCTCGCCGCGCCGCACGCGCGCACAGGTCCACTCGTGATAGCTCTGCAGGTTGCCCTTGGGGCCCGAGTACTCATCGTAGGCATCGCGCGCGACCGTGCGCTCCACCACGAGCTCGGGCCAGCCCGAACCCGCGGAAAGGTGCCACTTTCCTCGCTTGGTGCGGCGACCGGGGAGTCCATCCGTGATCCACATTCCGCTCGGTCCGGGGAACGGTCCCATGTTGTTCGAGGGCACGTTCGCGCCAACCGAGTTGCCGGGGCGGAATGACTCGAGTCCGGTGAGAACCTTGGCGCGGAACACGCTGCACACCGGCGCCGCCCAGAAGTTGCAGTACTCGCGCGCATGCGGGCGCAGTGCGGCGAGCTCCGGCGCGTCACCCAGCGCGAGACACTCTTCAAGCAATGGCCAGCCGACGTCGTCGATGTCGATGAGCAGCACCTTGCGCGGCCCTAACTTCGATTCCGAGTTGCATGCGACCATGCTCGCTCCCGCGATCGCCGCCGCACCCGCTGCGAGAACCTGACGACGATCGAGCGACATCTCGCGCGTCCTAGCGCGGCTTCACCGCATGCAGCCAGAGGAAGCCGGCGCTGTGGACGTCGTTCCACGTCCTCCAGTCCGGGTAGCACGCGCTCGGGCGGAAGTGCGCCGGGTCACCGAGGCCGCGCGAGTCCACGACGCGCCGCGAGCAAACGTCGGTGAAGCCCGCACGCTCGAGCTCGGCCCTCCAGCTGGCCTCGCCGAGTCGGACCATCGGCAACCCGGTCTGCTCCGGCCAGAAGGCCGTGCCCTCGTTCTCGACGTAGTACTCGTTGACGACATCCAGTGTGCCGCCCGGCTTCACCACGCGGAGAATCTCTGCCAACGCGGCGGTGAGGTCGGGCGCGTAGTAGAGGGCCTCGAGCGAGAAAACGCGCTGGAAGCGGCCGTCCGGCAGATCGAGCTTCTCGAAGGTGCCGACCGCATAGCGGGCGCGAATCGTGTTGCTGTGTAGCCGCTCGGCCTCTGCGACCATGACCGGCGAGATGTCGATCCCGGTGGCCTGCGTACCTGCGGCGGTCTTGGCGAGCAGGCGCGTGGCCCAGCCGCTGCCGCAGCCGAGGTCGAGGATCTGGTCTCCGGCGCGAATGCCCATTCCGGCGATCACCTGCCGGGCGACATCCCCGTGCTCGGACTCCATCTCCGTCCCTCGGCCAGCGGCAGCCCAGCGGTCGAAGGTCGCGGCGAGGATCTGGTGGGGCATGCGAAAGACGAGGAAGCCCAAGAGGAGAGCGGAGGATACTGTAGAACTCCGGACTCTAGCGATGGATCTTCGCCAGCAACCTCGCCGCGCCGAGCACGCCGTCGTCACCGAGCGGCCGCACCTGCTCCAGCGCCTGAACGCCCTGCGCAAGCGCTCGCCGTTGAGTCCGTACTGGCTCGAGCGGACTTGGCTGCGGCGCGCGATGCAGGAGCTCGCCAAGCACGCGAGCGGCAGCATGCTGGACGTCGGCTGCGGCGAGCGGCCCTACGCGGAGTTCTTTAAGTCGCGCATCACGCGCTACTGGGGCCTCGAGTACCCGCCGGTCGCCGACAACCTGAATCCGGACGTCTGGAACCGGCCCGCGATGCTGCGCACCGTGGTCGACGTCTGGGGAGATGCACAGCGCCTGCCCTTCGCGGACGCAATGTTCGACACTGTGCTCGCGGCGGAGATGCTCGAGCACATTCCCGACCCCAACGCCTGCGTGGCGGAGATAGCGCGCGTGATCAAGCCCGGCGGTCGCTTCCTGCTGACCGTGCCGCTCGTGGCGCCCCTGCACCAGTGGCCTTTCGACTTCTATCGCTTCACGCCCAAGGGCATCGAGACGATCGTGCAGCGCAACGGCTTCGAGGTCGAGCGCCTCACTCCGCGCGGAAACTTCGCGTCGGCCACGGGCGCGACGATCTCACACTGGCTCGTGCGTTCCATGGCGGCCTCGAAGCTGCACCACGACGGTTCAGTCGCGGTCTCGCGCTGGCGCGGTCCTTTTGTGCTGCCGCTGGTCGCGCTCGTGCAGGTCTTCTTCTGGATGTGCGAGAAGTTCGCCAACGACACGGGCGCGAGCCTCGGCTACTCCGTCGTGGCGCGTCGCAAGACTAGCGCGAGTTGAAGCGCGCAAGGAGCTCGTCGAGGGGCCGTAGCGCGACGTCCCAGTCGTAGCGGCTCTCGACGAAGGCGCGTCCCTGAGCGCCGAGCTTGCGCGCGAACAGCGGCTCATCGAGCAGCCGGGCGATTGCGGTCACCTGCTCGTCCACGCTGTTCGCGAGCAGGAAATCGCGGCCGATCTCGCCTTCGACGCCCTGCGTGGCGGATGTCGTGCCCACGACGGGCAAGCCCATCGCGAGCGCCTCGAGCACCTTGTTCTGGATGCCGCGGGCGATGCGCAGCGGAGCAACCGACACGCTCGCTCGCGCCAGCCACTCGCGCGGGTCCTCCACGAAACCTGTGACAGTCACGCCGGGCTCGCGGCCGCGGGCGAGCACCTCGGGAGTCGGCCGCGAGCCCACGATCGAGAGTCGGGCGACGGGCAAGCGCTCACGCAGTCGCGGCAGGATCTCGCGCACGAACCACGTGCAGCCGTCGATATTCGGGAGATAGTCCATCACGCCGACGAACACGAGATGTCCGGGCTCGGCGCGCTCAGGCTGTGGGCGGTAGAACGCGAGATCCACGCCATTGCGCATCACGATCGAGTGCGCGCCCAGAATCTCCCGCTCGAACACCTGCTGTTCGAGCGGCGTGCAGAGCACATTCTCGTCGAACGAGTGGGCGATGCGGCGCTCGAAGTCGCGCAAGGTCCGGTGCTCGCGCGCGTAGATCGCGCTCATGGGCCAGCGCGTTCGCTCCGCGTATTGCCGCCACTTGTCCGAGTCGAGCTCGGCAAAGTGCATCACCCGCTGCAGGCGCGCGTGCGGCTCCAGAAACGCTCCCATGGACGACGAGTAGGCGTAACCGACGTCGCACGACGGAGCGAGCTCGTCGACCGCGCGCTGCAGGGTGCTCGAGCCGTACACGCCGAGCGTGAGCGGCCGCGCGCCGAGCAGCAGCGGCAGGGCGCGCAGCTTCTGCCGTCGCAGGTCGATTGGGATCGCCACCGTGGGAATGCCGAGTCGGCACAGATGCTCGGCTGCCTGTCGATCCTCGTCGTCGTGCGCGAAGGCGACGACGCGCACCTCGTGCGAGCGCTTCATGCGCTCGATCAGCCGCCACGTGGTGATCTTGTCCCCGCGGTTGGGCGGATAGGGAACGCGCTGGGAGAGGAACAGGACGCGCACGGCTCGCAGAAGGTAGCGACCGTACGCCGCCGCCGCGACGGCCGCTCAGAACGCCACGTCGCCGCCGTCGATCTCGATGCGCGGTTCCGGCTCGCGTACACGCCGCGGCCCGGCGCCCCCGCCCGCGAAAGGCACGTCGAGCCCGCGCCGGCGCACGTCCGCGAGCATGTCCATGTGCGCTAGGGCCTCGTGGATACAACGCTCGGTCGAGGCCGGCACGAAGCGCGCTCCGCCGGGCGTCCAGACGTCGTCCTCGCCGCGCCCGAGGTCGGCGTCGATGGGCAATTCCCGCAAGAACAGCCGGTTCGAGCCTTGCAGCACGCGCGAGTCGAGCACGAAGACTGCGCCGCGATCGCTCTCGCGCCGCATCAGGCGCCCGAAGCCCTGACGGAACTTCGCCAACGCGCGCGGCAGGTAGATGCGACGGCGCTGCTCCGAGGCCCCGAGCGCGGCGCACTGCGCGTGGTGATAGCGGTCCGGAACGCCATAGGGGAGCTTGGCGATCACGAGGTACTCGAGCGTCTCGCCGGGGAAGTCCGCGCCGTACCAGAAGGTGTCGACGCCGAAGAGTATCGAGTCCACGCGGCTGCGGAACAGGTCGCCGAGCTCCTCCTTGCGCACGCCGGGCATACCTTGGAACCAGAGCGGGATTCCGCGCTGGCGGAAGAAGCTCGCAAGCTCCTCGCCCGTGCGTCGTGCCTCGTCGGCATTGGTGAAGAGCACGAGCATGCGACCCCGCGTTCGCTCGCCGAGGTACGCCACAAAGCGCCTCACGTAGGCCTGAAACTGGTCGCGGGCGCGCGAGGGATCCGGCGCATCGTCGGGCACGCACACGACGACGCGCGCGTAGTCGAACGGCGCCTCCGCGCGGAACGTCTCGACGACGCTGGGCTCGCGCTCCTCGCCCTCGAGCGGCTGCGCGGCGCGGTCGAGGCCGAGGTAGGCGCGCGAGACCTCGAAGCCGTCGCGCAGCCATGTCGTCGCGGAGATCAGCACGCCGCTCTCGAGCGCCGGATAGAAGGCCTTGCCCAGCAATTCCTGCGGCAGCAGCACGCGTGCAGCGAGCACGTCCTCGCCGCGCGCATCCGTTTCGACGTCATAGAAGCGCTCGCGCACGAACGCGGGCTTTCCGTCGACGAGCGGAATCCAGTTCTGCAGCGCCGAGAGCCACTCGAGCATGTCCGTTCGCGCCAACTCGAGCTGGCGCCGGATGCGGGCCATGCCGCGCGCTCGGATAGTGTCGAGCATTCCAGCGAGCTGCGCGAGCGTCGTGCCGAGTTCCGTGGCGGCTGTCGAGACCTCCGCGTGGGCACGCACCAACGCTCGCGCGCCCGCGAGCGCCCGTGGATCGAGGTCCGGAGTCGAGGCGGTGTCGATGCCCTCGACGTACTCGCGCAGGAGCGAGTGCTCGTCCTTGCTGTCGCGCTTGCGGCGCTGCTCCTCGCGCCACACCTTGAAGGTCTCGACGGCCGTCTCGAGCGCGTCGAGCGCGCCGTGGGCCGCGCTCCACTGCGTGCGGCACGCCTCGACGGACGGCCACGCGGGGTCGCCCTCGAGGACGAGCTTCTCGAGCCGATCGAGCGGCGCTCGCGAGTTGGGGCGCGAAGGCTGGCGCAGCAGGCCGAGGAACTCGCGTACCTCGCGCAGCGTCACCGTCCAGCTCCATGCATTGCCGGCTTGGTCGTGCAGATGCTCGCACTCGTCGAAGATCGCGTGCTTGAAGTACGTCGGACGGATCAGCGCAAAGGCGTGGTTCGTGATGAGCACGTGGCTGCGTTCCGCTCGCGCGCGCGCGCACTCCGCGCCGCAGGTCTCTCGGTCCTCCTTCGCGCGACAGCAGGCCGGCTGCGAGCGGACCGCGCGCACGAGAGCATCGAGCTCGCGCTGGAACGGTGCCTGCGCATCCGTGGCGAGCGCCGGCCGCATCGGAAAGCGATCCAGGTCCGCGTCGTCGTCGGTGAAGGCGAAGAGCAGCAGGCTCGTCCACGCGAGCCACGCTTCACCGCCATCTCCTTCGCTGGGGACGTGCAACTTGTACGCGCGCCAGCACAGGTAGTTCGCGCGCCCCTTGAGCACGGCTACGCGCGGAGTCTCGAGCAGGCCGGCGCGCGCGAGGGCAGCGCGGGCGCGCGGTACCTCGTGGTCGATCGCCTGCTCCTGCAGCGCGCGCGTATAGGTCGAGACGGCGACGCGCAGGTTGTTGCGCACGGACCACAGCATCGAGGGCACGAGGTACGCGAGCGTCTTGCCCGTGCCCGTCGGCGCGTGCACGAGCAGCAGCTTGCGCTGGCCGAGCGTGCGCCCGACCTGCGCCGCGACGTCGTGCTGGCCCTTGCGATACGTCGGAGTTTCCGCGCTGCCGTGGAAGGCCTGCGGGAGATGCACGCAGAAGACGTCGTCGACGAGTCCGAGGTCGGCCTCGGAGAGCGGCGTGGGCTCGTCGAGCGAGACCGGCACGGTGCCTTCGAGCTTCCACTCCGCCGCGACTTGCGCGCAGCGCGGGCGCGTGCGGTCGATTTCCGCACGCACGAAGTCCTCGCAGTCCTGCGGATCTTGGCGAGAGTCTTCCGTGAGCGAGCCGTCGCCGAGCGCCGCGAAGAGCTCGCCCGATGCCCCGCTCCAGCGACGCGGGGCGTCGACGAGTCGCAGGGCGCGCTCGAGTCGCGAAGCCGCGGCCACGTCGCTGCCGCGCAGTCGCTCGTGCGCGACGCACCACGAAGCGGAAGCGAGCGCTCGCATGTCGCGCGGCAGGTCGACGAAGCGCGCGACAACTTCGACGAGCGTGCGAGCGACGTCGGCGCTCTCGCGCGGCTGTGGGGCACGACCTGCGCGTGCGCGCGCGGGCACGACGAGCCGCGCGACTTCGTCGAGGCCGACGATGGTGAACGGCAGTTCCCCGGCCGAGAGGTGGCTGGCCCAAGGCAGGAAGCCCTCGGCGGACGCGACGACCACGTCCGCCCCGGCGAGAAAGCTTGCCAGCTCACGCCAGGCCGCTTCCGCCCGCGGCGCACCTTCGAGGTCCGCGCTCGAGAGTCCGTGCTCGCGCGCGATGCGCGCGGACGCGAGGGGATCGGAGCTGCGCGCGTCCGGCTTGCACAGCCGCACCAGCCGCTCCCAGCGCCCGTCGCGCGGCCGCAGGGCCTCGACGCGCAGCACGGAGTCGAGCGCCGTGTCCGGACCGGTGGACCACAGCGTGGCGAAGGCCACGTCCGGAGCGTCCTCGACGCTCCACGGCAGGGGCCTCGACTCGCCCGACTCGAATCCCGAGAACCCCATCGCGCCGCTCATTCGAACCGCACCGGAGCGCTTGCGCAATCACGGACCGCGCGTCCGCAGTGGATGGCGTGACGTGCAGCCCTAGGTCTGCACGGGCGAGAGCGATGTCGCGCCCGAGGCGTGCCTTGCTGGGAGCTGGAGCCCGCGCGGCGGATTCAGGCGGTACCTGCTGGCTAGGATTGGGCACATGCTGCGCACTCTGCTCGCCACATTGCTCGGATCGCTGCCCGCATGGGGCCTGCAGGCTCCGCCGCGCGTCGTCTCGCTCGAGCCGGCCCTCGACAGCGAGGTCGATGCGCGCGAGCAGACACGGCTCGTCGTCGAATTCGACCGCCCCATGAGTACGGCGGGGTACTCGCTGTGCGGTGGGGGAGCGAGCTTTCCGAAGCTCGCCGGGCAGCCGCGTTGGGAGAGCGCGACGCGGCTCGTCGTCGACGTGCAGCTCGCGCCCGAGGTCGAGTACGTGATCGGGCTCAACTGCGCGAGTTCCCGCAATCTGCGCAGCGCCGAAGGGATCGCGCTCGAGCCGCTCCAGTGGACCTTCGCCGCGCAGCCCGGCGTGCTGCGGGCAGAGGCGGAGCAGCGGCAGCGGAATGCTGCGGCGCTGGCCCTGCTCGTCGACGCGCTCGACACGCGCTACTCGTACCGCGACCTGCGCGTGAAGGACTGGGCGACGCTGCGGCGCGAGCACGAGCCCGCGATCCTCGCCGCGCGCACGGACCGCGCTTTCTCGCAGGAAATCGCTCGTTTTCTCGAGCCTGCCGCGGACCCGCACCTGTGGCTGGTGCGCGGCGAGCGCACGATTCCCACCTTCCGTCGCAACATCGACCCGCTATTTCGCCGCGCGCACATCGACGCGGCGTTCCGCATCGAGCAAGCGGGCCCGCGCGCGATCCGTGGGCTCAGCTCCGACGGCATTGGCTACCTGCTCGTCGACTCGTGGGCCAGTGGGCTCGATCTTGCGCCGATCCATGCCGCGCTCGAGCGCCTGCGCGACGCGAAGGCGCTCGTGATCGAAGCGCGCACGAACTCCGGTGGCAACGAGGAGCTCGCGCGCGAGGTCGCCGCGTGGTTCGTCGAGGGCGAAGTCACCTACGCGCGCCATCGCGTCCGGACAGGCCCCGGCGCGGAGGGCTTCGCGCCCGCGGTCGAGCGGCGGCTGCGCGGCAACGCCGCTCCGAGGCGCATCGACGTTCCGCTCGCGGTGCTCACGGGGCCGCTCGCCATGAGCAGCAACGAGTCGTTCGTGCTGATGCTGCGCCAAGCGCGCGACTGCACGCTCGTGGGCCAGCCGACCGCGGGCAGCAGCGGCAATCCGCAGCCGTTCGAGCTGGGCAACGGCACGGTGGCGCGCATCCCGTCGTGGCAGTTCCTCGCTCCCGACGGTCGCCTGCTCGAGGGCGCGGGCGTGGCGCCGGACGTGCTCGTGCCGTGCACGCCCGAGGACCTGAAGCGCGGCGACCCGATCCTCGCCAAGGCGCTCGAGTTGCTGCGCGCGAAGCTCGGCTCGCGCTGAGCCGCGAGAGCTGGCCCACAAGCAGCGCGGCGACCGCGCCTCGAGCGCCGTCGCCGCGTGCAACGCATGCGCGTCGTGCCTGCGCTACTTGCGCCGGCCGCGCTTCTTCTTCACCGGGCCTGCGGCACGGCGTTGCGCGAGCAAGGAGGCCGCGCGTTCGAGCGTGACCGCCTTGGGGTCTTCGCCCTTGGGGATCGTCGCGTTGGTCTCGCCGTCGGTGACGTAGGGCCCGTACTTGCCGGGCTTGATGATCACGGGGCGCTGGGACGCCGGGTCGGGTCCGAGCATGGCGATGGGCTCGACGGCCGCGGCGCTGCGCCGACCGAAGGTGCGCGCCGGGCGCTCGGCGGCGAACAGCTCGCTCGCCTGCTGCAGCGTGACCGTGAGCAGCTCGGCCTCGGTCGCGATGCGGCGGTACTCGGGCTTCTCGGCCTCGGGCGCCTTCTCCTTCTCGAGGTACGGCCCGAAGCGGCCGTTCCGTGCGGTGATCTTGCGGCCGTCGCGCGGGTCGGGACCGAGCTGGCGCGGCAGCGAGAGCAGCGCGAGCGCCTCGTCGAGCGTGAGCGCCTCGGGCTTCATGCCCTTGAACAGCGACGCGCGCTTGGGCTTGTCGGCCTTCGGCTCTTCAGGGGCCGCCGCGGCCTCCGCGCTCTTCTTCTTCGAGACGCGCTTCTTAGGCTTGGGCTTTTCCTCGTCCGCCGGCGGATCGTCGCCGAGCTGCACGAAGTACCCGAAGCGGCCGTTGCGCACGTACACGGGCTTGCCGTCGGCGGAGAAGCCGAGCGGGGCCGCGGCCTTCTGCGAGGTCTCGACCAGCTCGATCGCGCGCGCGAGCGTGAGCTCGTCGGGCGCGAGGCCGGTTGGGACGGTCGCGCGGCGTTCCTTGTGCTGCACGTAAGGGCCGTAGCGGCCGACGCGCAGCACGAGCGGCTCGCCGTCGAGCTCGCCGAGGCGCACGGCGCCGACGTCGCGCGGGTTGATGGCGGCGGAGCGCTCGACGAGCGCGCGCCCGAGGCCGGGCTTGGCGCCGAGCCAGAAGTCCTTGAGGAACGCGACGTAGTCGAGCTCGCCTTCCGCGATGCGGTCGAGCTCCTCCTCCATGCCGGCGGTGAAGGCGTAGTCGACGATCACCGGCTCGAGCAGCTCGAGGAAGTCCACCATCGCGAAGCCCAGCCACGTGGGGATGAGCGTCTTGTCGCGCACCGCCGCGTAGCCGCGATCGGTGATCGTCTCGATGATGCTCGCGTAGGTCGACGGGCGACCGATGCCGAGCTCCTCGAGGCGCTTGACCAGCGAGGCTTCCGTGTAGCGCGCGGGCGGCGTCGTGCGGTGGCCCGAGGGCAGCGCCTCTTGCACCGACGTGCGCTCGCCGCGGTCGAGCGGCGGCAGCACGCTCTCGCGCTCGTCGAGCGCCTTCTCGACGTCGTCCGAGCCCTCGACGTAGGCGCGGCGATAGCCGGCGAACTCCGTGGTGCGACCCTTGGCCTGCGCGATGACCTTGGCGTGCCCGGCGACGTCGCTGGCGAAGGTCGCGGTCACGATCGTGAAGCGCTCGTCGACCATCTGGCAGGCGACCGTGCGCTTCCAGATCAGGTCGTACACGCGCGCCTCGATGTCCGACACCTCGCGCGCCACTTCCTCGGGCAGGCGGAAGCGCGAGCCCGCGGGGCGAATCGCCTCGTGGGCCTCCTGAGCGCCCTTGGCCTTCTGGTTGCCGTAGAAGCGCGGCTTGGGCGGCAGGTTGTCCTCGCCGTAGCGCTCGGCGACCAGCGTGCGGGCGGCGTGGATCGCCTCGCCCGAGAGCGCGGTCGAGTCCGTACGCATGGAGGTGATGTAGCCGCCTTCGTACAGGCGCTGCGCGATGCGCATGGCTTCCTGCGCGCGCATGCCGAGCTTGCGGCCCGCGTCCTGCTGGAAGGTGGAGGTCGTGAACGGCCCGCGCGGCGAGCTGGTCTTGGCCTCGCGCCGCACGTCCTCGACCGTGAAGGTCGCCGGGGCGAGCGCGCCAGCGAGCTTCTTGGCGGCGGGCTCGTCGAGCACCAGCGCGTCCTTCGACTTGAGCTGGCCCTGTTCGCTGAACTCGCTGCCGCGCGCGAGCTTGCGCCCGCCGATCGAGACCAGCGAGGCCTCGAAGCTGTCCGCCTGCTTGGCGAGCTTGAGGTCGACGTCCCACCAGCTGGCCGAGACGAACGCCATGCGCTCCTTCTCGCGCTCGGCGAGCAGCTTGACCGACACGGACTGCACGCGCCCGGCGGACATGCCCTTGGCGATCTTGCGCCACAGCAGCGGCGAGACCTCGTAGCCGTACAGGCGGTCGAGGATGCGCCGCGCCTCCTGCGCCCGCACCAGCTTGAGGTCGACCTCCCGCGCGTTGGCGACGGCCTTCAGGATCGCGTCCTTGGTGATCTCGTTGAACACCATGCGCGACACGGGGACCTTGGGCTTGAGCACCTCGAGCAGGTGCCACG
>SXKQ01000015.1 GCA_005778045.1 Planctomycetia bacterium | reverse complement strand
GGCGGGCGCGGCACGGGCGCGGCGGTGCAGGCGCTGTCGACGGCGGGCCCGGTAAAGCTCGTGGCGATGGCGGACGCGTTCGCGGACCGGCTCGAGAGCAGCCTCGCGGAAATCGAGCGCGCGCGGCCGGGGCAGGTCGACGTTCCCAAGGAGCGGCGCTTCCTCGGCCTCGATGCCTACAAGAAGGCCATCGACGTCGACTGCGACGTCGTGTTGCTCTGCACGCAACCGGGCTTCCGGCCGTGGCACTTCGAGTACGCCGTGTCGCGCGGGCGGCACGTGTTCATGGAGAAGCCGGTGGCGGTCGACGCGCCGGGCGTGCGCAAGGTGCTGGCAGCGGCGGAGGAAGCGAAGAAGCAGCAACTCAAGGTCGGCGTGGGCCTGCAGCGCCACCACGACGCGCGCTACCTCGAGACGATGCAGCGCCTGTGGGACGGCGCGATCGGCGACGTGAACTTCGCGCGCTGCTACTGGAACTCGTCGGGCGTGTGGGTCAACCCGCGCCAGCCGCAGCAGACCGAGATGGAGTACCAGATGCGCAACTGGTACTACTTCAACTGGCTGTGCGGCGACCACATCGTCGAGCAGCACATCCACAACATCGACGTCGTCAACTGGCTCAAGAAGGGCCCGCCGGTGCGCGCGCAGGGCATGGGTGGTCGGCAGGTGCGCACGGGCGTCGACTTCGGCGAGATCTACGACCACTTCGCGATCGAGTTCACCTACGCCGACGGCTCGGTGTGCCAGTCGCACTGCCGCCACCAGGCCGACACGTGGTCGAGCGTCAGCGAGCACGCGCACGGCCCGAAGGGCAGCGCGAACATCTCGGGCGGCACAATCACGCTCGCCGACGGAACGCGCTGGCGGGCCAAGGCCGAGGGCGGCGATCCGTACCAGATCGAGCACGACGTGCTGTTCCGCGCGATCCGCGAGGGGCGCGAGCACGACGAGGCCGTGTACGGCGCGAACTCGACCATGACCGCGATTCTGGGCCGCATGGCGGCCTACTCGGGCCGTGAGATCAGCTACGCCGACGCGCTCGCGTCGAAGATCGCGCTGTGGCCCGCCGCTCCCGGCGAACTCACGTGGACGACGGAGCCGCCGTCGATGCCCGATGGCGAGGGTCGCTACGCGATTCCGACGCCGGGCGTGACGCGCACGGTCTGAGGCAAGACCCGGCGAAGGAAGGAGCGGGCCTGCGCGAGCGAGCGCGGGCCCGCTGTGCATTTCGGGAGCGCGCGCTCGGAAGCCGGGGTCGTAAAAAAGAAACAGGCCGCAGCGTTGCAGCGCTGCGGCCCGCGAAGCCTCGTGCGGCGTGCCCCGCCCTGGCTGGGGTGGGGCGTGGCGCGCGTTCAGGTCGCGTCGAGTCCTTCCGAAAGACGCGCGCGCGCCCGCCGCACGACGGCGACGGTCTCTCGAAGCGAGGCTGCGCGGAGAGCGTCGCCAAGCTTCGAGAACCTCAACCCCGCCCGCCGAGGCCGGTAACCGCGCCGGCGCGAATCCGTGCGCTTCGAACTCAGGGCTTACCGAGCACGGGCGCGACGTAGCGCACCTCGCGCTCCCGCCCGCGCCCGTCGCGCACGCGCAGCACGATCGCGTCGCCCGGCTCGTAGCGCAGGCGGAACCACGCCATGAAGTCGCGCACGGCGAGGTCCGGCGACTCGCCACCGACGGCGACGATCACGTCGTCCTCGCGCAGCCCCGCCTTCCACGCCGGCCAGTCCTTGGACTCCTTCCCGAACCACGGCGTCACCGCCATCTTGCCAGCCGGGATCGCGAGCTTGCGACGCAGCTCGGGCTTGGCGGCCATGGGCCACGCGAAGCCGGGCAGCGCGCCGATGTTTCCGTCGGCGATCGACTTGCGCCACGCGAGCTCGGTGGCGCGCCAGCCCGGCGCGAGCGCGACCGCCACGCTCACGAGCTCGGTCCCGCGCCAGAGCTTCAAATCCACCGCGCTCGCCTCCGCCGGCGTGCGATGCAGGACGCCGCGCAGGTCCGCCTGACCGAAGAGCTTGCGCTCCCCCGCCGCCGCCAGCCGGTCACCCGCGCGCACACCGGCCCTCTCCGCGGCGCCACCCGCGAGCACCTTCGTGACGCGCAGCCCGTCGTCGCGATCGACGACGAGGCCGATGTTCTCGGGCAGCGGCCACGGCTGCAGGTCGCGCCGCTTGTCGAACTTGCCGGCGTCGAGCGCGGGCTGGCGCAACACCTCGTTCACCTGGTGGCAGTGAAGGCAGCCGTCCTTCTTGAGCGACTGCGCCCCTCGCTTCTCCCACGACGCGAACCCCGGCAGCGACAGCGGAGTCGGCGCCTTGCCTTCGAGCGCCGGCGCAGGTCCGTCGACGTCCCACGCGTCGCGCCGCGGGTCGTAGTGGTGCTCCAGCACGCGCCGCAGCGTGTTCGCGAACGCCTCCGGCGAGATGCGCGTCGTGTCCGCGACGTGGTCCTTGCCGCCGAAGATCGAGTAGATGCGCCCTTCCGGCGAGAGGATCCAGCCCCACCACGACAGGTCGAGATCCTGCCAGCCCTCCACGGGGAAGAGCCGCAGGTCGAGGTCGCTCGCGCTCGTGATGCGCACGGTGACGAACTGCGCGAGCAGGCCCTCGAGCCCCCCGTCGCCTTCGAGCACTGCCGCGTCGAAGCCCGCGCACTGCTTGCAAGGCAGGCAACGCAGCGTCACGAGCAGCGGCCGATCGCTCGCCTTGGCCTCCGCGAGCGCAGCGCGGACATCCGAACGCCACCTCACTTCCTTCTCCGGCGAAGGCAAGGCGGCGCGCGAGGGCCCGAGGATCTCCGACCAAGGCTTGGCGTCGCCTTGGACGAGGAGCGGCGCAGACAGGGCAATGAGCTGGATCAGAAGCTGCATGGCGAGTTTTTCCGCGAGGGACCCACACACTTTATCGACCGATCCTGCGCCTTTCTCGCGGGCCGCGATTGTCCTAGTCTCGCCGCGATGGCAGCGCAGTCCCGCGACCCTGAACTCACGGTCATCGTGCCGTTCCACGACAAGCCCGAGCAGCTCGAGCGCTGCCTCGTGGCCCTGCGAGCGTCGAGCGAGCCGTTCGAGCTGGTCGCGGTCGACGACGCGAGTCGAGGCGCGCGCGCACCCGAGCTCGCGCGGCAGCATGCCGACCGCGTGCTCCGCCTCGAGCGCAACAGCGGCCCGGCCGCGGCCCGCAACGCAGGCGCGCGCCATGCCCGCGGCTCGCTGCTCGTATTCATCGACGCCGATGTGGTCGTCGAGCCCGGCACGCTCACGCGCATGCACGCCGAGCTCGCTGCCGAGCCCAGTGCGGCGGGGCTCTTCGGCTCCTACGACGACGACCCGGCCGAGCGCAGCACCGTGTCGTACTACCGCAATCTGCTGCACCACCACGTGCACACGACCGGACCGCGCGAGGCGAGCACGTTCTGGGCGGGTTGCGGAGCGATCCGCAGGAGCGACTTCGAGGCCGTGCAGGGCTTCGACGAGAGCTATCGCGTGCCTTCGATCGAGGACATCGAGCTCGGCATGCGCCTCGTCGCGTCCGGCCGGCGCATCCTGCTCGTGCCCTCCGTGCGCTGCAAGCACCTCAAGCGCTGGGGTCTCGTCGACATGGTGCAGGTTGACGTGACGCGGCGCGCGATCCCGTGGGCTAGGCTCCTGCGCGACCGACCCGGGACGGGCGGCGACCTCAACCTCCAGTGGACGCAGAAGCTGTGCGTCGCGCTCGTCCTGCTTGCGGCGCTCGCGCTGCCGCTCGCGCTCGCATTCGAGCCTCTGCGCGCGACGTGGGCGCCGCTGTGGCTCCCGCTCGCGCTGCTCGTCCCCGTGCTCGTCATCAACCGCGCCCTGTACGCGCTGTTCCTGCTGCGCCGTGGTCCGCTGTTCGCCGTCGCGGGCTTCTTCCTGCACCAGCTCTACTTCCTCTACGGCGGTCTTGCCTACGCCTGGGTGTGCCTGACGCATCGAAGGAAGCGTGCATGAAACGGCTGGCAATAGCCCTCGCGCTGCTCGCGAGCGCCTGCGGCGAGAAGCAGCCGCCCCTTCCGCAACCCGCGCCCGGGCGCGATCCCGAGGACGTCGCGCGCCGAGACGTGCACGAAGCCTTCGTCGCTGCACGCAGCGCGTTCCACCATGCGAGCGACGGCGGAGGACGCGCTTGGCTCGAGCTCGCTGAGGGCGACGACGGCTCGGTGGTCGCGGGCACGAGCCGCAGCTGGAAGCTCGTGTACGAGGCCGGGCCGCTCGGAATCGCCGAAGGTGGCGCGTTGTACTTCCAAGTCTCGCCGTTCTTCGAGTGGAGCACGCCGCAGGTCGAGCGCGAGAGCGCGAGCGGCTTCACCCGTGTGTCGACCGGCGCGAAGGGCGTCCAGCTCGGGCCGCGCACGCTGGACCAGCAGCTGCTCGGCATAACGATCGCGGGGAGCGCGCTGGCCCGAGGCGAGCGCATCGACATCGTGTACGGCGCCGGAAGCGCGGGTGCGCGCAGCGATCCCTACGCGGAGGAAGGCTCGCGCTTCTGGTTCGCCGTCGATGGCGACGGCGACGGCACGCGCAAGTTGCTCATGGATTCTCCCGGTGTCGACGTGAAGCCGGGCTCACCCGCGATGCTCGTGGCGACGCTCACTTCGACGGCGAAGGCGGGTGAGGTGATCCGCCTGTGCGTCGCCGTGCTGGATGCGCGCGCGAACGCGGTCACGGACTGCGAGACGGAGCTGGAGTTGCTCGACGTTCCCGCAGGCCTCGAGCTTCCGAATCGCGTCACCTTGCGCAGCGCAGACCGCGGGCGCGTCACGGTCGAAGGTCGCGTGACGGCCGACGGCGTACATCGCATCGGCGTGCGCGCGCTCGTCGGCGAGCGGACGCTGGAGACGCGCTCGAATCCGCTGCACGCCAGCGGCGGACCGCGCATCTGGTGGGGCGACCTCCACGGTCACAGCTCGCTCTCCGATGGCAGCGGCACGCCGGAGGCGTGGTTCGACTACGCGCGCAATGTTGCCGCGCTCGACCTCGCTGCGCTCACCGATCACGACCATTGGGGCCTCCTGTTCCTCGACGAGCATCCTGAGCTCTGGCAGCGGCTCGTCGGCGCCGCGCGGGACGCGGACGAGCACGGTCGCTTCCTCGCGCTGCCGGGCTACGAGTGGACGAGCTGGATCGTCGGGCACCGGCACGTGGTGCACTTCGGCAACGAGGCACCACTCCTGTCGTCGATGGACGAGCGCTACGACACGCAGGAAGAGCTGCGCGAGGCGCTGCGCCCGCTGCGCTCGCTCTCGATCCCCCACCACCCCGCCGGCGGCCCGATGGCGACGGACTGGCGCAGCGCGCCCGACGCGCAGGTCGAGCCCGTGGTGGAAATCTGCTCGGCGCACGGCTCGAGCGAGGCGCTCGACAGTCCGCGCGTGCTGCACTCGCCGCGCCCGGAGCACTTCGCTCGCGATGCGCTGCTCCGCGGCTACAAGCTCGGATTCATCGGCTCCGGCGACGGACACGACGGCCACGCTGGACTCGCCTACAAAGGTCCGCACTACCCGACAGGCGGCCTCGTCGCCGTACTCTCCGAGGAGCTCACGCGCGACGCGGTACTCGACGCCTTCCGGCGTAAGCGCGTGTACGCGACGAGCGGTCCGCGCATCTTGCTGCGCTTCGCGCTGGGTCGCGCGCGCATGGGCGAGACGCTGGCCGCTGCCGACGCGCAGGCCGACACGCCGCTCTTCCTGCAGGTGATCGCGGCCTCGCCGCTCGAGACGATCGAGGTGGTCGCGGGCGACGAGATCGTCGCGCTGCCGTGCCGCAACGAGCTCGACTACAGCGCGAGCGCCTCGCTCGGTCCGCTCGCGGCCGGCGAGTTCGTCTACGTGCGCGTGATCCAGCTCGACGGCGGTATGGCCTGGTCGAGCCCGATCTTCGTCGAGTGAGGCGCCGCGCTCAGGCGGACTTCGCTCGCGAGCGCGGCGGGTCTTCCGAGCAGACCTGGTCGCGTCCTGCCGCCTTGGCGACGTAGACGCGGCGATCCGCCACGCGCAGCAGCTCGTCGACCGTGTCGGCGCCCTCCTCGCGCTGCGCGACGCCCGCCGAGATCGTCACCGGACGCCCGTAGCCGTATCCAATCACGTGGTGCGCGACCGCGCGGCGCATGCGCTCCGCCGTGGCCGCCGCGTGCTCGAGGTTTGCACCCGGGCAGATCACGAGGAACTCCTCGCCCCCGAGACGGCAGACCGTGTCCTCGCGGCGGACGATGCTGCGCAGCACGTTGGCGGTCTCGCGCAGCACGAGGTCGCCCATCCCATGCCCGTGCTCGTCGTTGACCTGCTTGAAGCAATCGATGTCGATCATCACGAGCGAGAGCGCCGTCTCGTTCGCCAGCGCGAGCCCGAGGTCCTCCTCGAGCCGGCGCATCGCGAAGCGGCGGTTGGGCAGCTTGGTGAGCACGTCCGTCATCGCTGCGGCCTCGAGCTTGCGATTGAGCACCGACATGTCGGCGACCTGCTGGGCCTGAATGCGACGATCCGACTCCACCTGCTCGCGCAGCTCGATCGTGCGCTGCCCCGCGCGCACGCGGGCGAGCAGCAGCTTCGAGTCGAAGGGCTTGAGGAAGTACTCGTCCGCTCCCGCGTCGAAGGCCTCCACGGCGCAGCTCTCGCGATCCCGGCCGGTGAGCACGACGACGTACATGCCGCGGCACTCCTCCGTGCTGCGCAGCGTCCGGCACAGCTCGAGCCCGTCCATGTCTGGCATCATCCAGTCGGTGATCACCATCTGGGGTGAGTGCTCGAGCGCGGCGAGCAGCGCCTCGCGTCCAGTCGTCGCGCGGAGCACCTCGTGGCCCGCGCGAGTGAGATGCAGGGAGATCAGGCGGAGCGACACGGGATCGTCGTCCACAGCGAGGATCCGCAGGCCAGTGCCGTGGCGCGTACGCGACTCGATGGACGAGCGCGGGCTCGCCACTTCGAGCTCCGCATTGGGCAGCACGCTCGCCTCGGTCGGACGAAACGCCAACGGGATCTGCAGCGTGCGTCCCCACTCGAGCCAGTCCCCGCGGCAGCGCGCGCGCAGGGCGTCCACCTCGGCGAGCGGCAGGCCCATTCCGTCCGGCACGGGGCATGGCGTCGACGCGTCGAGGATCCCGGGCGCGATCGCGGCCGCGTGACGGAGGAGCGTCGCGAGGCGCTCGGCTTCCGGCGACGGCGCGGGCTCCGGCTCCCGCTGCTCGAGCGTGCCGATTGCATGGGCGAACGACTCGGGCAGCCCCCAGTCGGATAGCAGCGCGCACCCAAGCTGCACGTGGTCGATGTCGAGCATCTCCTGCTCGACGAGCAGCAGCATTCCGCCCTGCGCGCGCGCGCGCTGCAGCACCTGCTCGTAGCGCTCCGGATGGATGCTGGCGAGCGCGAGGGAGCCGATGTTCGCGAGTAGGCCGCATGTGAAGGCGTCGGTAGGCGTCACGCCGCCGCGCTCCTCCGCGAGTGCCTGCGCCACGACGGCGACGGCGAGCGAGTGGGCCCAGTAGCGCTCATAGTCGAAGTTGCAGCACTCGCCACTGCGGTTGCCCGAGACCAGCGAGAAGCCGAGCGCGACGTTGCGCACCGAGCGCACGCCGAGTCGCATGGCGGCTTGCGAAACGCTCGTGATCGGCTGCGAGGGCGACGAGGCCGCGCTGTTGGCGATGCGCAGGATGCGACCCGTGAGCGCCGGGTCGGTCTGGATCACGCGCGTCACCTCGCCCATCGAGTAGTCCTCACCGCGCGTGAGCTCGAGGATCGCGAGACCGACGCCCGTGGGCGAAGGCAAGTTGCCGGCCAGCTTGAGCTCCTCGATCGGCTTGCCGCCGCGCTCCTTGGAACTCATGCCGCCCTCCGCAGTGCACCGTGGGCCTCGCGCACGGCCGCGACGGCGCGCGCGAGCTCGCGCACGCGGAACGCAGCGTCGCGCACGGCACCTTCGCGCGCCAAGATCTCGAGTTCGGCACAGATCCGCGCGACCCGACGCGCGCCCACGTTGGTGCTCGACGAGCGCAAGGTGTGGGCCGTGCGCAGCAGCCCGGTGCGGTCGCCGCTGGCAAGCGCGTCCTCGAGAACCCGCACGCGGCGCGTGGAGTCCTCGAGGAAGAGCAGCATCAGCTCATCCGCGAGATCAGGTTCGTCATTGCCGCCGAGCTCGCGCAGGGCGGCGAGCACGGCGAGGTCGAGCACGGGTTCGGACTGCAGGTCGCTCATGGGGGCGCGGGCGGGCGGCGCGGGGGCGTGCGCAGCCGCAAGCTCAAAGAAGATCGGAAAATCCGGCCCGGTGGCTGTTGGACGATCCACCAAAAACAGGCCGTCAGGGCATCGGAAGAAGTTTCCCTGCGACCGGCGGACGCTTCGAGGACAGGCTGCTTGGGCATGGGTGCTCCCGCGCGCGGCGCAGCCCAGCCCTTGACCTAGCCCGGGTAGATCGGGAGCTCTCCCGGCGGCGGAGGCGTCGGCGGTGGAATCGGCGGCAACTCGAGGCCGAAGACCTCGCACAAGTGCTTCAGCACGAGCACCTCGTACAGGAGCCGCGTCGGCGGCAGTTCGACGAAGTCGCGCACGTTCGCCATCACGGCCGCGTCGAGCCCGCAGGGGCGGAACTGCGCGAAATGCTCGAGATCCGCGTCGAGGTTGAGCGCCAGCCCGTGCCACGTGACCCAGCGGCGCACGCTCACGCCGATCGAGCACACCTTGCGCTCGCCGATCCACACGCCCGTCAGTCCGGGCTTGCGCGTCCCCGTCACGTCGAACTCGGCGAGCACGCGCAGCACGACCTGCTCGAGGTCGCGCAGGTAGCGGTGCAGGTCGCGCCGTCCCTCCGGGAGCAGCAGGATCGGGTAGGCCACGAGCTGCCCCGGCCCGTGGTACGTCGCCTCGCCCCCGCGCTCGACCTCGACGATCGGGAGCCGCGCCTGCGCCACGTCCGCCCGGTCCGTGCCGCGACCGATCGTGATGACCGGCTCGTGCTCGACGAGCAGCAGCACGTCCCCGATCTCGCCCCGCAGGCGCTGTTCCACGAGTGCGCGCTGCAGTTCGTGCACCTGCGCGAACGGGGTGCGCTGCAGGCGGCGGACTTCGAGCACACCGTCGGGGTAGCGCTTGCCGCTCTCGTGGATCTCCATGGCCAGCGAAGGAGTGTAGCGTGGTTGCCATGCAGTACCGCCGCCTCGGCCGCTCCGCCCTCCAGCTCAGTGTCCTGTCTCTCGGTTCTTGGGTCACATTCCGCAATCAGCTCGACACGCGCGGCGCGGCCGAGTTGATGACGCAGGCCTTCGACGCCGGCGTGAATTTCTTCGACAATGCCGAGCAATAAGCGGGCGGCGAGTCCGAGCGCATCATGGGCGAGGCTCTGCGCGCGCTCGGCCTGCGGCGCGACTCCTTCACCGTCTCGTCGAAGGTCTTCTGGGGCGGCAAGCTGCCCACCCAGCGCAGCCTCTCGCGCAAGCACATCCGCGACGCCGCCGACGCCGCGCTCGCGCGCCTGCGCGTCGACTACCTCGACCTCTTCTTCTGCCATCGCCCCGACCTCGACACGCCGATCGAGGAGACCGTGCGCGCCAAGGGCGACCTCGTGCGGCAGGGCAAGGTCCTCTACTGGGGCACCTCCGAGTGGGAGGCCGATCAGATCGCCGAGGCAGCAGGCATCGCGCGCGCGCTGGGGGTCGACCCGCCGACCATGGAGCAGCCCCAGTACAACCTGTTCGTGCGCCACAAGGTCGAGCGTGAGTTCGCCCGGCTCTAAGAGTCCCTCGGACTCGGGACCACCATCTGGTCCCCCCTCGCCTCGGGCATCCTGAGCGGCAAGTACGCATCCGGCATCCCGGCGGGCTCGCGCATGACCCTTCCGGAGTACCAGTGGCTCCGGGAGCGCCTCGAGAGCCCCACGGGCCGGGAGCAGGTCGAAAAGGCCGGACAGCTGGCCCGGCTCGCGACGGAGCGCGGGTGCAGCCCGTCCCAGCTCGCCATCGCGTGGTGCGCCCGGAACCCACATGTCAGCACCGTCATCTTGGGCTCCAGCGCCCCTGCCCAGCTGGCCGAGAACCTCGCGGCGCTCGATGCCTGCCCCCGTTTGGGCCCGGAAATCCTCGCCCGGGTCAAGTCGATCGCGGGCAACGCAACCGCCCCGGCCAAGCGTTCCTGAGCCGTAGCCGGCGGATCCCGGCCCGGCCAGATTCCGGACTGTCCAACCACAAGTTTGCGGATTCCTGCCGCAATTCGGAACTTCGGCTATCCTTACCTTACAGTCGTCGGCGCATCAGGAGCGCCGAGCTCCTTCTCTTTCCCCCCTCGTGCAGCACCTCAACATGAGAAATCTCGCCACCGTTCTGGCCGCGCTCGTTCTGGGCGCGACGGCTTCGGCTCAGGTCAACCTGCAGTTCAAGCCGCTCGTCACCGTCGACCTCGCGTCGACCGCGACGAACACCAATCCCGAGTTCATCGGCTCGAACCCGTCCGCGGTCGCCTGGGACGGCACCGACCTGATCGTCGCAGGCTTCAACGGCGGCGCGGCGACGGCCAACACGGGCCTGGTGCGTGTGTCGAACGTCTTCACGACGCCGACGCTTGGCACGGCCTTCGGCGTCACGTCGACCGCCGCCTCCCGCGGCTTCTCGGGCATCGCAGCCCAAGGTGGCCAGATCGCTGCCGCTTGGGACGTCGGCAGCAACTCGCTCAACGCGTGGCGCCTCTTCAACGCCGACGGCACCCTCGCTTGGGCGAGCGCCGAGTCGAACCGCGGCATGGCCGGCATCGACTTTGATCCGGGCTTCGGCGGAGCCGACTCGGGCGTCAGCGCTCTCGCGCAAAACAGCGGCCGCCGTCGTCTCATCAACACCTCGACGGGTGCGTTCATCTACACCAGTGCGACGGGCGCGATCATCAACTTCGCGCCGGTTGCGGTCACTGGCTGGCGCGACCACGCCTACGACCCGGCCACGGGTGACCTGTACACCCGCGTCAACAACGACGTCTCGAAGCACACGCGCACGGCGGGCAACGCCTTCACGCCCAATGCCCGCATCGTGGACGTGACGGACGCCGCTTCGGTTGCCGGCCAGAACATCGAGTTCATGGACACGGTCTTCGGCAACGTGCTCGTCTACAACGACCGCGCATCCACCGGCGCGACGACGCTCGGCGCGGCTCTCAAGTTCATCGACACGACGGGCGCGGCGATGACCTTCAACCTCGGCGGACTCACCACGTCGGGCAGCACGGGCTACTACGACTTCTCGTGGGACTCGGTGAACGATCGCCTCGCGATCCTCGACTTCAACAACCGCAAGGTCTATGTGATGCAGCTGTG
>SXKQ01000128.1 GCA_005778045.1 Planctomycetia bacterium | reverse complement strand
CGACGAGCCGACGCGCGGCGTCGACGTCGCGGCGAAGGCGGAGATCTACCGGCTGATCGACGAGCTCGCACGCGGACCTGCGCCGAGGGCCGTGCTCATGGTGTCGAGCTACCTGCCCGAGCTGTTCGGAACCTGTGATCGCATTGCGGTCATGGCACGCGGCGTGCTGGGCGTCGCGCACGGGGTGGATGCGATCGACGAGCGCGGCGTGATGCTCGAGGCGGCGGGAGGAACGAGATGAGTGCACGCGATCTCCTGCGGCGAATCGGGCCGGCTCTGGGTCTCGTCGTCACGTGGCTGCTTTTCGCCGCGCTGTGCGGCGCGAAGTTCACCAGCTGGAACAACCATGAGCTGATGCTGCTGCAGACCGCGGTGGTCGGTACGGCAGCCGTGGGCGCGACTTGGATCATCGTCTCCGGCGGCATCGACCTATCCGTGGGCTCGACCATCGCGCTCGGAACGATGGTGATCGCGCTGCTCGTTCGGACCGGAGCGCCGGCGTGGCTCGCGGCGCTCGCGGGCGTCGCGACCGGGGCGCTCGTCGGCGCGGGCATCGGTGCGCTCGTCGTGGGCGAGCTCGGCCGCGTGACCGGCATCGCGCTCGGCCTCGGTGTCGGCGCGTGGCTCGGGCAGCAGTACGGTGCTTGGCTCGGTGCGGCGATCGGGCTCGCGGTCGCGATCGGCACGGGCTTCCTGCTGCGGCGCGCGCTCGGGCGCGTCGAGCTCTCGCCGTTCATCGTCACGCTCGGGTTGTGGGGCGCGCTGCGCGGCCTCGCGAAGGGCCTTGGCGACAACCAGCCGGTGTACGCCGAGAGCGCGCAGGCGATGAAGTCCATGGAGAGCCTGCGCAGCCTGATGACGACCGGCGGCAGTGCGGGACTGCCGGCTGGCGTGTGGATCCTGCTCGCCGTCGCGCTGCTCACGGCCCTCGCGATGCGCTCGACGGTCTTCGGGCGCCACGTGCTGGCCGTTGGCTCGAACGAGGAGACGGCCCGGCTGTGCGGACTGCGCGTCGAGCGCACCAAGGTGCTTGTCTACGTGCTCGCGCTCGCCTGCGCCGGCATCGCGGCTGTGCTGCAGACCTCCTACCTTTCGATGGGCGATCCGACGACGGCGCAGGGCTACGAGCTCAAGGTGATCGCGGCCGCGGTCATCGGCGGCGCGAGTCTCTCGGGCGGGCAGGGCTCGATCGCGGGCACGCTCGTCGGCGCGCTGATCATGACGGTGGTCGACAACGGCTGCACGAAGCTCGGGCTCGACAACTGGGTGCAGGAACTGGTGACCGGCGCAATCATCGTCGCGGCGGTCGCTCTCGATCGACTGCGTGCGCGGAGCTCGGCCCCATGACCCTGCTGGAAGTCGTCGTCGACTCGATCGCGGATCTGCGGCGCGCAGAGGCCGGCGGGGCGCAGCGCATCGAGCTGTGCTCGCGGCTCGACGTGGGTGGCGTGACGCCGACGCGCGGGCTGCTCGAGCTCGCGCAGGCACAGTCCAAGCTGCCACTGTGCGTGATGGTGCGACCGCGCGGCGGCGACTTCACCTACGACTCAGCGGAACTCGACTCGATGCGCGCCGACATCGCGTGGCTCAAGGAGCGCAAGGTGATGGCGGCCGTGTTTGGCGTCCTGCGCGCGGACGGGACGCTCGACATCGAGCGCATGCGCGAGCTGGTTGCGCTCGCCCGTCCTCTGAAAGTGACTTGCCACCGTGCCTTCGACCGCACGCCGGACCAGCTCGCGGCGCTCGACGAGCTCATCGGGCTCGGAGTGGAGCGTGTGCTCACGACGGGCGGAGCCAGCGATGCGCACGCGGGGCGTCGGGAGCTCCGGCGCCTCGTCGACCGCTCGCGCAGCCGGATCGCGGTGCTCGCCGGCGGCGGCGTGCGAAACCACAACTGGCGCGAGATCGTGGCGGACAGCGGCGTGCGCGAGATCCACAGCTCGACGGTGTTCCCGCTAGCCTGAACCCGCGTGCGGCGGGTATCACGTTGGGCATGCGCGCCCTCGCCACGCTGCTCGCCCTCTGGATCTGCCTGCTGTCCCCGCTCGCCTCCGCGCAGGACGATGCTGCCAAGCTCATCGAGGGAGTGACGCTCTTCGAGCGCACCGGCATTCCGGGGCCGCTCGCGGTATTCGGAGACAAGGCGTTCCCAATCGTGGCCGCCGAGCACTCCGGCGGGCGCGCGGCCATCGTCGCCGGCGGGCGCATCGGTGGCGGGCGCGTGGTCGTGTTCGGACACAACGGGTACGCGGGCGCCGCGGCGAAGCGGCCGGGCGAGACCGCGCAGCTCATGAAGGCGCTGCTCGAGTGGGCCGCCAAGTCGAAGGCGCGCTCGCTGAAGGTCGGGGTGCACGCGGGGATGTTCGCTGGCCTGTTCCGCGAGGCTGGCTTCGAAGTGGTCGAGCTCCCGCGCGGGGCCAAGCCGGACGGAATCGACAAGCTCGCGCTGATCGGCTGCGCACCGCTGTCGCTCGACGCGGACGAGGCGCAGTGGCTCGGGGACTGGGTCGCGAGCGGCGGCGGGCTCCTGTGCGGCGACACACCGTGGGGCTGGCTGCAGGGACATCCGGGCGCGCTGATCGAGGCGCGACCGGGACAAGCGATGCTCGCGCGCGCGGGGCTCGCCTACGCGGACGGCTACACGGGCGCTACGGACAAGAGCGGGCACATCGCGGTCGGCCCGGTGGCGCCGCTCGTGCACGCGGCTCGCGCGCTCGACCTGCTCATTGCCAACGATACCGGCAAGGCGAGCGCGAGCGACGCGGAGCTCGCGCAGGCACAGGTCTCGCTCCAACTCGCGCTGCGCTGGATGCCCGATGGCGACGTCGCCTTCCGCGAGAAGCTCGAGAAGCTCGTCAAGGCCCGCGAAGCGGAGCTCGTCGCCAGCGAGGCGCGGCCGCTGCTGCGCACGGATGCGCTGCGTCGGGCATTGATGGGCATTCAGGTGGAGATGCTGCGGCGGCTGCCCACGTCGAAGGTACGTGCGCATGCCTCCGCAGCCGATTTCCCGGGTGACGTCGATGCGCCACCGCAGTTGATCAGCGTCGAGCTCGACACGACGCTCGGCGGGTGGCACTCGACCGGCGCCTACGCGCGGCCGGGGGCAAAGATCGAGCTGCAGTTGCCGAGCGAGGCCACGGGACGCGGCTTCGCCCTGCGCATCGGCTGTCACACCGATGGCCTGTGGCATCACGACGAGTGGAAGCGCGTGCCCGAAATCACGCTCGAGGTGTCGGCGTCCGAGAAACTCGCCACGGCGGCAAATCCATTCGGAGGCCCGGTGTACGTGGTGGTCCCCGATGGCTGCACGGCGGGGCGACTGCGCGTGCAAGTGCGCGGCGCGGTTCCCGCGCCGCGCTTCTTGCTCGGCGAGACTTCGCTCGAGGAGTGGCGCACGGCGCAGCGGGCGCGACCGGGACCGTGGGCCGAGATCGGCTCGCGCAGGCTCGTCATCAGCGTGCCTTCGAGTGCGATTCGCGGGCTCGACGACCCCGAGGCTCTCATGCGTTTCTGGGATACCATCGTCGACGCGCAGTCCGAGCTGGTCGGCATCCCGAAGGACCGCTCGCGGCCCGAGCGCTTCGTCGCGGATCGCCAGATCAGCGCGGGCTACATGCACTCCGGCTATCCCGTGATGACGCACCTCGACATCATCGATGCCGTCGTCGACTTGCCGCGCCTCGAGACAGGCGACGGAATGTGGGGCTTCGTGCACGAGCTCGGCCACAACCTCCAGCGTGGCGAGTGGACCTTTGATGGGACCGGCGAGGTCACGAACAACGTGATCGGTCTCTACTCGCTCGAGCGCTGCTGCAAGCTGCCACAGGGCGAGCGCGGGCACCCGGGCGTGAACGAGCCGCCGTCCCTCGAGCGCCACCTCGCTGGCGGCGCGAAGTTCGACCAGTGGAAGTCCGATCCGTTCCTCGCCCTCTCGATGTACGTGCAAGTGCGCGACGCGTTCGGTTGGGAGCCCTTCCGCAAGGCGTTCGCGAGCTACATCCCACTCTCGAGAGACGAGCTCCCGCAGAACGAAGACGAAAGGCGCGACGCGTGGCTCGTGCGGCTCTCCGAAGCGACCGGCAAAAACCTCGGGCCGTTCTTCGAGGCTTGGGGAGTGCCCACGAGCGAGAGAGCGCGCAAGGCGGTCGAGCGCTTGCCCGAGTGGCTGCCCGAGACGCTCAAGGCCAAATAGGATTGAGGTCCTGCTCGATGGTCGCGACGGCTTGCTGGGCGCTGCGGCACTGGCCGCTGGTGACGTCCTCGCCGCGCGGGACGAAGCGGCCCAAGTGAAGTCGAACCTCGCGCTCGGCGGCCTGCCGGTGAAGCGCTTCCTCGCCACTCTCGCAGAGGGCCGCAAGCGGCGCACGATCCATGACTTCTCGGGCTTCGAAGCCGAGCTCGATCGCATGCCCCATGCGGCCCATGGCACGGTCGAGCCCGCGACGGAGATCGCCGAAACGCTCGCGAGCGCGGGCAGAAAAGTGCGACGCGAGAAACGCGGCCTCGATCACGGAGCTTGGGTTCCGTTCGTGCTCGCGTTCGCCGACACGCCGGTCCCGATCACGCCGATCTCCCTGCAGCCGAGCCTTCGTCCGCAGGATCACTGCGAGCTCGGTCTCGCCCTGCCGGACCGGCGCCGCAGGGGCGTGCTCGCGATCGGCTCGGACGGCGCGACCCGCAATGTGGGTGAACTCCGGGCTGGCGACGTGCCCCCCGTGGGGCCGCGGAGTTCGGCACGTGGCTCGACGAGCGTGCGCGCGGCGGAGATGCGAAGGCGCTCGGCGACTGTCGCACGCTCGCGCCCCACGCCGCGCGCAATCATCCGAACGAGGACCACTACCTCCCGCTCCTCTTCGCGCTCGGAGCCTCCGGCGACGGAGCCAAGGGCAAGGCGATTCACGCGAGCGCTGCCTATGCATCGCTCTCGCTGGGCGCGTTCGAGTTTGCCTGATCGAAGTCAGCGACGCCGCAGCTCGAGACTCGCGCCGGGAGCGAGCTCCGCGACGAGATCCGCGCCCGCGCGCGAGACGTTCGCGCCGGCGCTGTCGAAGGCACCGCCGAGGAACGGATCGCGTAGGCGCACGGTGCCGCCGCGCTCGGACAGGACCCGCACCGCGATCGTGCGCCCCGCGCGCCGCGTCGCAGATACGCGCAGGGCACCTTCGGCGCGCAGCTCCGCGAAGTCGACGTCCTGCCAGCGCCCGCTCGTCGCTGGAAAGACGCGCAGGATGCCGCCCCACGACTGCAGGAGCATCTCGTGCACGGCCTGCGCCGCGAGCATGTTCCCCTCGAGCGTGAAGGGCCGATAGGTGAACTTCGAGTGCCCCTTGCCCGACTGGTCGCCGTTCAGGTGAAAGCCGTTGCGGCCTGTGAACGCGAGGTAAGTCTCAAGATGCTCGAGCGCCCCGTCCGCACGGCCCGCCCGCGCGAGCATGCAGGCCATCCACGAGAAGCTGTAGCCCGTCCACCAGTCCGTGCCCCGCGCGAGAATCGAGTCCAGCGTGGAGTGGACGAGCTTGCGCTCCGCTTCGTCCCCCTCGATCGAGATGAGCCCGAGCGGATGGATCGCGAGCGCATGCGAGAAGTGGCGGTGCGACTGGTCGTAAGGCAGTCCGCGAGCGAACGTCAGCGCACCCGTGGCCGCATCGACGTCGAGCGGCTCGAGACGCGCGAGCACGCTTCGCCAACGCGCTGCATCCTCCGCTCGCCCCAGCTCGTCCGCCTGCGTGGCGAGGGCACCAAACAGCCAGAGCAGGAGCGACTGATCGTAGTTTGAGTTCGGCGGGAGCCACGAGCGCTTCGAGTTGTCGAAGATCTCGGGGCTCGAGGAGAGCGGCAGGCGCAGGTGGCCCGCGTCGGAGGGCTGGAGCAGCGCCGCCAGCGCCTCGCCCGCGCGGGAGCACCATGGGTACGTGACGCTGACGAGAAACTCGCGGTCGTTCGTGTAGCGCCCGTGCTCGTCAAAGAGCAACGCGAGCCAGGCCGTGTTGGTCGGCGAGAGCGAGTACTGGCCCCAGCCGCCCATCGCGCGACCACCGAGCGTCATCACGCCCGGAGCGACGAGGCCCGGGACAGCGTAGAAATCCCGGGCGAAGCGCTCGAACTGCGGCACGAGGGAGTCGAGGTGTCCGAGGAAGCACAGCCCCGCATCCGCGTGCCCCATGGGCAGCTGCGCGATATACGTGGTCTGCGTGTTCAGGTCGTTGTGGTAATCGCCCTTCCAGGGCGGGAGGCCTCCGGAGTCCGCGGTCCACAGGCCCTGCAGCGCGATCGGTGCGCCACCGTGGCCGAGCTGGTCGACGCGCGAGCCCGCGCCGTAGAGGTAGCGCGCGAGTTCGTACTGCCGCTGGATCGCCGCATCCGGGACGCGGACGGACGATGCGGACCAATGCCGAGCCCACCACGCACGGTGCTTGTCCTTGGCGTCCGACGCGAGCGACGCGAGCGCCCGCGTGCGCATCCAGTCGGGACTCGCGGGCACTCCGACGCTGCGCTCGACGGTCACGACGAGCGTGACACCGCCTGCGTCGCGCTGCTGCATGCACGCCACGGCATAGCTCATCGAGTCCGCGGCGCGCTGCACGAACCACTGCACGTCGCCTTCGCGACCGGCGATCGCGGGCTCGTAGCCAAGTTGCTGGACAGCTGCCGGAGCGACGAGCCTCGCGACCGGCTGCGCTCCGTCGACGCGCACGACGAGCACGCGCTCGTTCGCGTCCACGCGGGTGACGACGCGCGCACCGGCGAGCTCTACCGTGGCCTCGGCGGTGCCGGGTTCGAGTGCGAAGCGGCGAGCCGTCATCCCGTCAGGGAACTCGAGCTCGAGCCGGCCGCCGGGGAGCTTCGTCGGATACGGCGCGGTGTCGTAGGGAACGTCGAACAGGTCGTGCAGTTCCTGCTGCGGACCCTGCGCGACGAGCTCCCGCATGCGCGCGTAAGTCCAGTCCGGACGCTTCAGCGTCTCGGGCGTGCGTTCGTCCCACAGGTCTCCGCGGTCGAGCGAGAAGCGCAGCGTGCGCCCCTCGCCCCACACGAGCACGCCGAGGGCTCCATTTCCGAGCGGCAAGCCCTCGTCCCAGCGATCGAGCGGCGCCTCGAGCTCGAGCGGGAGCGGCGCGTGAGGCAGCTGCGAGAGCAACGCGAGCGCGAGCGCCTCAAGCATGGTGGAACACCTCGCGCATCGAGGTCCACCACTCGCCGCTCGTGCGCGTCTCGAGCGGGTCTTGGCAGGGCTCGGTGAGCTTCCACCAGCGCTGCGTCTCAGGATCCGTGGCCATGCGCGCCATGTCCGACGCGAAGTCGCTGCCTGAGTACTCGAAGTACGCAAACAGGTAGTCGCGCCCGTCATCGAGTCGCTGCAGGAAGATCGAGTAGTTGCGGACGTTGCAGGCCGAGATGCGCGCGAGCACGCCGGGCCACACAGCGGCATGCAGACGCTCGTATTCCTCGACCTTTCCGGGCTGCAGGCGGATGACCATTCCGTAGCGCTTCATGCCGAGACTGTAGCGAGTCCGTGCGCTACAACGTGCGCATGCTCACCGCCCTGCTGCTCGGGCTCACCCAAGTCCAGTCGCTCGATCTCGCCGCCGATGCGGGACGGCAGGTGACCGTCGATCGCGACCCCGCGAAGTACCTCGGCCATCCCACGACGGCGCTCCTCGGCGATGGCCGCACGATCCTGTGCGCGTACCCGGAGGGTCACGGTCGGGGCGCGATCCGCATCGTGCGCAGCGAGGATGGCGGTCGCTCGTGGAGCAAGCCCCAGCCCGTTCCGGCGAGCTTCGCCACGAGCCTCGAGACTCCGACGCTGCACCGCTTCACGCAGCGCGACGGCAGCGAGCGCGTGCTGCTCTTCTCGGGCCTGTATCCCGCGCGCGTCTCGCACTCCGATGACGGCGGGCGTACGTGGACCGAGCTCGCGCCGATCGGGGACTTTGGCGGCATCGTCGTGATGTCGTCCGTCGTGCGGCTCGCCGATGGCTCGCTGGCGGCGCTGTTCCATGACGATGGGCGCTTCCTGAAGCAGGGTGGCAAGGCCGCGGGCACGTTCACGCTGCTGCAGAGCGTGTCGCGCGACCTCGGGCTGACTTGGAGCGCGCCGACCAGCCTCTGGAGCGGAAGCGACGTGCACCTGTGCGAGCCCGGTGTCGTCCGTTCGCCCGATGGTCGCGAGCTCGCGATGCTGCTGCGCGAGAATCGGCGTCGATCCGAGTCGCACGCGATGTTCAGCGGCGACGAGGCCCGCAGATGGAGCGCGCCGCGGCCGGTGAACGCTTCGCTCACCGGGGATCGCCATGTCGGCGCCTACGCGCTCGACGGACGGCTCGTGCTGACGTTCCGCGACATGGCCAAGGACAGTCCCACGAAGGGCGACTGGATGGCGTGGGTCGGTCGCTACGAGGACATTGGCGCGAGCGCGAGCGGGCAGTATCGCGTGCGCCTGATGGACAACCATCACGAGTACGACTGCGGCTATGCGGGACTCGAGATCCTCGACGATGGCACGTTCGTGGCGACGAGCTACGGGCACTGGGTGAAGGGCGAGAAGCCCTACGTCGCGAGCGTCCGCTTCACGCTGGCCGAGCTCGACGCGCTGGCAGCCAAGGTGCCGCGCTAGGCCCTTTGGGGCAATTTCGACCGGAGTCTGAAACCCGGGGGCGCGCTTCCTTTACCCTCTTGACGTCGGCAGTTCTCCCGACGGAAAGCACCACTCATATGAAGCCCCATCGCGGAACCACAATCCTCGTCCTCGGCATCCTCTCGCTCCTCTGCTGCGGCCTGCTCGGTATCCCGGCGTGGCTGATGGGCAATGCGGACCTGAAGGAAATGGCCGCGGGCACCATGGACCCGGCGGGCCAGGGGACGACCAACGCCGGCAAGATCTGCGGCATCATCGGCACCGTGCTCGCGATCCTTGGCGCGCTCGTTGGCATTGTGTACTTCGTGGTCGTGGTGCTCATGGCGAGCGCGATGGCCTGAGCGCGTGCGCGCCGCGCTGCGTCGCGTCCCCGCCTCGCGTTGGCCCAGCATGCCTCGCTGGGCCAGCGCGGTGCTGTTCCTGTGGGGAGCGGCGATCGTCGCGGGCGCTTGGCTCGCGCGGCGGCGCGACTTCGACTTCGTGCTGTGCCAGTTCAAGCGCGTGACCGGTCGCCCGTGCCCGGGCTGCGGCTCGACGCGTGGCGTGCTCGCGCTGCTCGAAGGCCGTCCGCTCGAAGCGTGGCTCTGGAATCCGTTGGCGATGAGCTCACTGCTCGCCTTCGCGCTGCTCGCGACCTTGCGAGCCGCGACCGCGCGACGTTTCGAACTCGAGCTCGATCGCCCGGCCCGCGCCGCCGCGTGGACCTGCGGAGCGACGCTGCTCGTCGCCAACTGGATCTGGCTCTGGGACCGGGCCTGAGGGAGCCTGAGAGCGAAAAAATGGCCTGTTCGCTGCGCGGGAGTGCGCGGGCGACCCCCTGCTGCGGCCTATGACACACGGGCCCCTTGTCCTCCGGGCGGGGTAGGGGCGATGATCTCCCTGTTACATCCGGAGTGACCCGCGAGTGCGCGGGTCCGGCAACCTGGGAGGACATCCCAAGGTGCCAGGAGCGCCCCGCAAGGGCGATCGATGTGGCCGAGGGCTCGCAAGGGCCTCGCGGCAACGAAGTGTCCCGCGGCGGCCCGCAAGGGTCGCAGCGCTCCGGTGGAGTTCCCCGTCTCCGACAGAGGACACCACCGTGAAGAAGAAGCGCCCGAGCGCTTTCACCCGCTCCATCGGCCCCGCTACGCATCCCGACCACCACCTGTGGCGCAACGGGAAGCGCTGGTGGGTGGCCTTCACCTACCACACCGAGCAGCGCAAGCACCGCATCCGCGCGTCGCTCAAGACCACTGACCTGCTCGAGGCGCGCGTGCGGCGCGACGAGCTCATGGCCGAGATCGCGAAGGAGGCTGGCAAGCAGCTGTCCCTGCGATTTCCGCGCTACGGCGAAGGTGGGCCGCAAGCGGCGTAGGAGCGTGGCGGGCAAGCCCCGAGATCGGCGCTGAGGCACGGCGCGGACGTTCCCCTGCATGTCCCGAGGAGTTGAACCTTGGGGCCGGGGGGACGTCCGTCCTAAGAAACGAGCATGAATCGCGAGCTTCGCAGGCCTTGGCTTGTCGCTGTATGGCCCGGCATGGGTGGTGTGGCGCAGATCGCTGGCACCTACCTCGTGCGCACGCTCGACATGCAGCCCCTCGCCGAGCTCGACGCGCGACCGTTTCACGCCACCCAGTCGATCGCCGTGAAGGACGGGCTCGTGCAGCCGCCCGACCGGCCGCGCAGCGTGTTCTACGCGTGGCGTAACCCCGGCGAGGGTCGCGATCTGGTCGTGATGCTCGCCGACCAGCAGCCGAACGTCGATGCCGCACGTTACGGCGAGGCGCTGCTCGACATCGCCGCTCGGCACGGAGTGGAGCGCGTGTTCACCTTCGCGGCCATGGCGACTCCGGCGCATCCGAGCGCCGAGCCACGCGTGTTCGCGGTGGTCACGGAGGCCGTGCTGCTCGCCGACATTGATCGCGCCCGAGTGACGCGCCTTCAGGAAGGCGAGATCACGGGCCTGAACGGCGTGTTCGTGACGCTCGCGGCCGCGCGCTCGCTGCCGGGCACCTGCCTGCTCGGGGAGTTTCCGTTCTTCGCGGCCACTGTCCCCAACCCGAAGGCCTCGGCGGCCGTGCTGCGCGTCTTCTCGGAGCTGTCCGGAATCGAAATCGGACTCGCCGAACTGCTCGCCGATGCACGCCGCATCGAGAAGAGCCTGATCGAGCACCTCCAGAACTTGCAGAACGCGACCCGGCTCGCGGCGCGGAGCGTCGAGCCAGCCGACGAGGAAGGCCAGCGGACGGACGGGCCCGAGCTGCAGGATCCGTTCGCGCCCGCACCGGAAGTTGTCACGCGCATCGAGGAACTGTTCGCGCAGGCCCGCCGCGACCGTGCGCACGCGATCGAACTGAAGGCGGAGCTCGATCGTCACGGGCTGTTCCGGCAGTACGAGGACCGCTTCCTCGACCTGTTCAAGAAGGCGAGCTGAGCGGCGCGGGCTGTCACCTTCCCGGCGGGACGGACTAGCGTTGCCGAGGCTGTTAGTCTTTCGCCATGCGCGTCGCCCTGTTGCCGCTGTTGCTGCTCGTCCCAACGCAAGAGCCCGAGCGTGTCGCCTCCGACACGATCGTGTTCCCGGCGGCCGTCGAGGGCGTCTGGGCCGCGTTCACCGAGCCGGCCGCGATCGCGCGCGCGCTCGGGGTGAGCGACGTGCAGGTCGAACTCCACCCTGGCGGGCGCATCGCGTGGAGTGGCGACGGCGAAGTTGCGCTTTGGTCGCAGCGGCACGTGCTCGTCCACGAGACGCAGGCGATGCTCGCCTTCGCGTTCGAGCCGCCCGCGGGTACGGACGAACGCGTCGCGCGACGCAAGTCGGACGTGTGGAGCGTGCTGTATCTCGCACCGCTCGCATTCGACCGTACCGAGGTCGTCGTGACGACCGTCGCGCAGGGCGCTGGCGAGGACTTCGGGCTCGCGGCGGAGCGCTACGCGGACGAGGCGCGCGCGTGGGTCGCCGCGGTGCAAGAGTCGTTCGAAACCTCGACGGCCAGCGGAGCGAGCGCACTGGCGTGGGCTGCGGTGAAGGACTGGGTTGGTGACGAGTGGATCGCCCAGCGCACGAGCGCGGATGGCAAGGTGGCGCGCGAGCGCGTGAAGCTCGAGCCCATCCTCGGCGGCCAGTTCCTGCTGGAGGAGTTCTGGAGCGGCGACGAGCGAGCGCTGCGACGGGTCGCACGCTCGATCTACGGGCTCGATCCGCGCAGTCGAGGGACGCGCTGCTGGACATTCGCCATCGATGGAACGCGCGCCGAGTCGACGCTGCGCTGGGAGGACGATGAGCTAGTGCTGCGCGATTCCACCTCGCGAGCCGCAGGCGGTGTCGTGAAGCGCATTCGCGTCGACGGACCGAACGCGCACTCGATCGAGACACGAGTCAAAGGCGCCCTCGTCGATGCGCAGCGCTTCGAGCGCGTCGGCGCTCTGCCCGAGGGCTGGAAGCTCGCGGAATCGGACGCTGCTCCCGCGCAGCCTGTCCTCGCCACGACGCCCGAGCTCGTACCGCCAGACCTGCAGCGCACGACCGGACTCGTGGAGATCTCCGCGACGCAAATCTGGAGCGAGCTCACGTCCTCCGAGAGCCTCGCGCGCCTCTGGAATGTGGCCAAGGCCTCGATCGATCCTCGCATCGGCGGGGCCGTCCTGACGCACTACGACCAGGCCGGGACGCTCGGCGACGCGGGCGCCATTCGGCATGAAATCCTCGCTCTCGATCCCGGCCGGATGCTCGCGTTCCGGACGCGGCCGCCCGAAGGCGCGCCGGAGTTCCTGCGCGCATGGTGCGCCACGGGCTGGCACGTGCTCCGGCTCGATCCTGTGTCCCTCGAGCGCGTGAAGATGACGACCACCGGCTGCAACTATGCCGGTGACGCGACGATGGCCCGCGACTTCTTCGCGCGCGGCAACGAGTTCGTGCAAGCGGGCATGGCGAAGAGCCAGACGTCGAGCGGAGCGTCCCGCGACGTGCTCGCGCGGCTCGCTCCCCTGCTGGGCGCAGAGTACGACGCGCAGACGGTCACGCCAGATGGAGAGTCCTTGCGCGCGCGCACGCGCTGGAGTCGCTGGTGCGGGCCCTTCGTGGCCTGGGAAGGTCGACTCGGGGCCGCCGGAGCCACGGAGCTCGCGGACCACACGCTGGCGCTCTACGGGAACGACGCGGAGCTCGGACCGTGGTTCTGGAAGTTCGGCGCGGACGGCTCCGTCGCCAGCGGCGGCCTCGTCGCCGATGGAGAGAACGGCGTGGGCCACGACTGGCACAGCCACGCCGTCGGCGGCCAGATGCGCCACATCTACGTGCAGGTCGTGGCGGACGATCGCGACTACTCCTACCGCGCGCAGCCGAGCCGCGACGAGAGCACCACGATCGTCGCGCTCGACTACGTCCGCCGCTAGCGACGTCCGCTCCACTCGAGCATCTGCTGCTCGAGCGATTCGGGATAGCTGAGCTCGGCGTCGCTGACGTTGCCCTGCGCGTCGCGCACGGCTTCGAGGCGCGGGAATACGAAGGCGCTGTAGGCGGGTACGTCGAGCGTCGCGTACCGCGCGACCACCTCGTCGCGCAGCCGCGGATCGAAGTGCACGCCGTGGCGCTCGATCAGGCTCTTGGCCGCCTCGTAGTCGCCGTTGCTCTTGATGCGCTGCACCTCGGCCAGCAGCTCCCCGCACGCTGCACGGAACATGCGCGCGTCCAGCACGCGCATGTACGTCTTGCCCTCGCGAACGAGGCGCGCGAGCGCCGCGGGGTGCCGCGCCTCGATCCAGTGCACCACGAGCTGACGATTGCGCATGTGATCCTCCTCGAGCGCGTCGCCCTCGGGCACGCGACGTAGCTGCTGGAGCCCGCCGTTGCGCACGTACTGCTCGTAGCACGCGAGCGACGCTTCCTCGACGTCTTCGAGCAGCCCGAGTTCAGCCAGCTTGGGATCCCCTATGAACCACAGCGCCACGAGGTCGGCGCGCGCCTCCTCGAGCGTCGAGTAGTGCTCACGGATCCACTGCGCCGCGTCGCCTTGGCGGTCCGCTGCCTGCCGGCCGGAGGCGTGCCCGATCACCTCGTGCATGTTGACCAGCGTGTCCCACGTGGCCGACTGCCAGCGCTCGGCCCGCGCCAGCTCCGCCGCGTCCCACGTGAACTCCGCGCGCGCCCGCGGCGATGCCGAGCGGTCCTGCGCCTCGATCACGTTGGCAAGGCTCACGGACTTCGAGCCATGGTGCTCGCGGACCCAAGGGTCGTTCGGCAGGTTGATGCCGATCGGAGTGATCGGGCCCGAGTCGCCAGTCTCGACGATCACGTCGATCGAGCGCGCGCTGATGCCGACGACATCTGGCTTGCGATACTCGGGCGCGTAGGGCATGTGGTCCTCGAACCACTGTGCATTCGCCGCGATGGCCTTGATCTGCGCGGCCTTGCGCGGGTCTTCGTAGCTGACGATGCCCTCCCACGCGCCCTTCACGCCGCGCGGATCGACGTAGACCTCGACGAAGGAGTTCACGGTGTCCACCGGCGACTGCGTGTCCGCGACCCACGCGACGTCATAGGCCACGCGGTCCGCACGCAAGCCGGTGCGATAGAAGCGAACCTGCGCCTCGAGTGCGCGTCGCATCGGCTCGCTCGCGAGCGGCAGCGCCGCCTCGAGGTGGACGACGACTCGGGCGAGCTCCGCGGCGTACAAGCCCGCCGGAATTCCCTGCTCCGGAGCCCCGATGCGCCACGGCCGGTCCTCGAGCTCGCCACCCGCGCCCACCACGACCGTGGAGTTGAGCGCGTACTGCTCGTCGAAGCCTTCGAGCCGACGTAGCGAGACACCGGGCCCGTACAACGTCGCAGCGGAGGACTGGACGATGTCGAGTCCGCCCATGCCGCGCTTCGCGGTCACCATTGGCTTGTGCGCGGGGTCGAAGAGCATCGGCCCGAGCCGCGCGACGAGGCTTCGCGCGCTTTCCTGTTCGCGCAGCGAGATGCGCGCGCCGTCGCGCTGCGCGGCTTCTGCTGCCGCCACGAGGGCGTTGGGCTCGAGCTTGAGGCAGAATTTGCGCGCGGTCGTGTTGTGGTATGGCGAGTTGTGAATCCAGAAGAGCTTCATGTAGCGCCGCAGCTCCGCGAGCGCGGCGGGCTCTACCTCGCGCGAGTGCACGAGGATCTCCTCGCCGAGTTGCTGGATGTCGAGTCCCTCGGCGCAACGCTGCTGAATGTAGATCGAACGTCCGGCGACGGCGGCCTGGTACAGATGCCAAGTGAGAGCTCGCGCGCGCGGCTCGAGGCGCTCGAAGCCGTCCGCGTAGACGCGCACGACCGCGGCATCGTCGACACGCTCCAGCAGGTAGGGTCGAGCGGAGTCCCCCGTCGAGCGGCAGGACTCGAGGAGCGCGAGACTGGCGAGAGCGACCACAGCGTGCTTCATGCAAGCATCGTACGCAGCCGCGGGCGCAGCGTTGTTACCATGCCGGCGTGAAGACCGTCCGCATACTTCCGCTGCTGTTCGTCGCCGCCTGCAACGACGTCCCGGCCCCGGCTTCCGAGCCGGCCATCGAGATCCTCGCTCCCGAAGAGGTTCAGGAGGGCGCGGCGTTCGAGGTGGAGTGCAGGACGAACGCTGCCGATGGCGAACCCATCGAGTACCTGTGGAGCCACCTCGGAGTGCAGCCCCGGCTCGCCATCGTCCCGAATGCGGGGGCCAAGCTGACGCTGGTCGCTCCGGAGTGGTTCGCGGACGTCGATCTCGTGCTAGAGGTGCAGGCCTCGTCGGCCAAGCTGAACGGCTTGGCAAGGCGCACGATCCGGCTGCGAGCTCCGGACAATCCTCCGGTCGCGGAGATCGCCGCAGCGAGCGCATGCGAGTGCGGCGAGATGATCTCTCTCACCGGGCAGGCGCACAACGAGCGCATGCAGGAGGTGAGCGCGAGCTGGAGGCAGCTGGGCGATGGACCGCGCGTCGCCATCGATGGGGCCGAGCGCCTGCAGGCCCTGTTCCTCACGCCCGAACACGATGGCCCCTACGGCCTCGACGTCGAGCTCACGGTGCGTGACGCCGGCGGCGGCGAGGGCGCGGCGCGCCACCACATCGACGTCGCGTGCGATCCGGCCTCCGTCCCGCTGCCGGCTGGGCAGGAACTCGAGCTGCTCGCAAGCGTCGGCGCGAAGAACGAGGTTCCGCGCGGCAAGTGGATGCTCGCCGGCACCCTCGAGCTCGCTCCGACGGGCAGCGGCCCTTGCGAGGCGCTGCTGCGCTTCGACGCCGACAAAGCAACGGGCGCGGCGCTCAAGCTCGTTCGCGCGGGAGACGAGCTGCAGATGATGACCACGACGCTGGTCGCAAGCCCGGAGGGCGTGTGGTTCGAGCCGGAGTTCAAGCGCGTCATGCCGCTCGGGCCGTGGCCGGCGCAGGTGCCGTTTGGCTTCGAGTTCGAGAGTGACGGTCGCGAGGTGCAGCTGCGCTTCGGTCCGGTGGGCGCTCGCGAACAGTGGCCCCAGCTGCCGTTCGAGATCTTTCTGCTGCTCGACCGTCGCCCGCGTGCCTTCGCGGTCGAAGTGCTCGGCGGCGAGGCGAAGCTCGGCCGGCTGACCCTGCTCGGCAAGTAGCTACGACGAGCGCAGGGACTCGAGCTCTTCCCAGCGCGCGTAGCCCCGGTCGAGCTCCGCTTGCAGCCCCGTGCGGCGGGCGCGCGCCTGGTCGAGGGCAGTGCGAGGTCCCGTGTAGATCGCAGGGTCAGCCAGCTCGGCATCGACCACGGTGATCGCGCCCTCGAGCTCGGGTATCCGTGCCTCGAGCTCGCGGAGCTCCTTCTCCTGCCACGGCGTGATGCGCTTGCGCGCCGCAGGAGTGGGCGCGCTCGCCGGCTGCGCGCTTGCTGCCAGTTTCGTGCTGACCTTCGCGCTGCGCGCCTCCTCGCGCTCCTTGGCGAGTTGCTCGAGCAGGTCGGACATGTCGCCAAAGTGCAGGCGCGCGTGGCCCTCTCCGTCGAGATAGAGCACCTGAGTCGCGACGCGGTCGAGGAACCAGCGGTCGTGACTGACGAGAATGGCCGCGCCGTCGAAGGCGAGCAGCGCTTCCTCGAGCGCGCGCAGCGTCGAGAGGGCGGGGGCGGGGGGGGGCTCGTCGAGCACCAGCACGTTGCCGCCCTGCGGCATGAGCTGCGCCAGCAT
>SXKQ01000127.1 GCA_005778045.1 Planctomycetia bacterium | reverse complement strand
CGTCATGGCGTCGATGGCCTTGATACCGGTCTGGAGCGGCTGCTTGACGGGCTCGCGCTCAACGACGTTCGGAGCCGGCTGTTCGATCGGCAGGTAGTCCGTCGCCGTCAGCGCCAGCGGGCCCTTTCCGTCGAGCGGGTCGCCGAGCGCGTTCACGACGCGGCCGAGCAGCGAGTTGCCGGTCGGCACCGAGATGATGCGCCCGGTGGTCTTGACGAGGTCGCCCTCGCGAATCTTCGTGGCATCACCGAGGAGCACGCAGCCGACGTTGTCCTCCTCGAGCGACAGCGCGACACCGCGCACGCCGCCAGGGAACTCGATCAGCTCGTTCATCATGCAGTCATCGAGGCCGTACACGCGGGCAACACCGTCGCCCACCGAGAGCACGGAGCCGACCGACTGCATCGTCGTGTCACCCTTGTACGACTCGATCTCCTTCTTGAGGACCGAGGTCACTTCTGCGGGACGAAGTTCCATGTTCTGACTCAACTCTCTGGCTACGCGGGGAGCGTGTTGGATGGGCGTTTTCTACTAGACGCGCGCCGTGCGCAGGCGGCGCTCGAGACCCTCGAGGCGACCGAGGGCGGACTGATCGATCAGGCGGTTGTCGACGAACACGCGCACGCCGGCGATCAGCTCCGGGTTCGCGCGTTGCTCGAGGACCACGTCCTTGCCGAGCACCGACTTCACGGACACGGCGAGCTCCGCGAGCTCTCCTTGCCCAAGGGTACGGGGCGACTCGACGATGCCTTCGACGGCTCCTCGATCGGCCAAGGCGCAGCGCCGGAACGCGTCCGGCAGGTCGCGCAGGACCTCGAGGCGACGCTTGGCGAACAAGATGCGCAGGAAGTTGGCGAACAGCGGATGGGCCTTGGCCGCGAGGGCCTCGACGCGCTTGCGCTTGTCGTCATGGGGCACGCGCGCGTCGAACAGGTCGCCGTTGGCGAGCTCGCGAGGCAGCGCCTCGACGTTGGCGCCAACGCCGTCGAGAGCACCCTTTTCGCGGGCGAGCTCGAACAGTGCCGTCGCGTAGCGCGCGGTGACCTTGCCGATCTTCACTTTCTGACCGCCTTCAGCTTGCCGACCATGTCGGCCACGAGGCGACGGTCGTCGTCGGCGCCGACGTTGCGGCCGAGCACCACGCGGGCGCCGGCCATCGAGAGGTCGACCACTTCCTCGCGGATCGTGGCCAGCGCCTTATCGCGCTCAGCCTGGATCGTGGCGGTGGCCTCGGTGACCATGCGCTGGGTGCGCGCGTTCGCCTCCTCGGTGATCTGGCGCTCGACGACGCTGGCGCGTTCGCGGGCCTCGGCCACGAGCTTGGCAGCCTCGGCGCGAGCCTCGGCCAGCTTGCTCTCGACTTCGGTGCGGGCGCGGCTGGCCTCCTCGCGGGCCTTCTCGGCCTCCACGATGGCTCGGCTGGCTTGCTCGTCGCGAGCCTCGAGCGCCTTGGCGATCGGACCCATCACCACCTTCCACATGAACGGGAGGGCGGCGAGGAAGATCACCCACGTCCAGAGCATGCCGCCGAAGCCGGCCGGGTCGAACGGGTTCATCCCGTCGCCTTGGGCCTCTCCGGCACCTTCGATGAGAAGCATGTACATGATTCGGACTCCAGCGTTCGAGGCTCGCGTGAGCTACCCACGACGGGTGCTCTGAAGCGAGCCGATAGAGCTCACTTCTTCAGCGCGATCAGGAGCGACACGACGACGGCGACCAGCGAGACGCCTTCGATGAAGGCGGCGAGGATGAGCGAGCCGCCCTTGATGTCGCCGGCAGCCTCCGGCTGGCGGGCGATGCCTTCGTTGGCCGAAGCGCCGATGCGCGAGATGCCGAGGCCTGCGCCGATGGCGGTGACACCGGCGCCGATGGCGGCACCGAAGAAGGCCCACTGGTTGCTGGCAGCTTCCTGGATGGCGACGAAGTCGAAGGGGGTCATCATGGGAATACAGTTTCTCGTAAGTTGTCGTGGGAAAAGAGAGACGTGAGAGAGACGGCCAGCCGCGTTGGGCTGGTGGCCCTGGGCACCGGATGATCAGTGCTCGGGGTGGACGGAGGCTCCGACGAAGATGATCGAGAGCTGGGTGAAGATGTAGGCCTGCAGCAAGGCCACGAACGTCTCGATGATCATGATGAACACGCCGAAGCCGACCGCGAGCGGCGCCGAGCCGAAGCCCGCGACCGCGTTCGCGCCCGAGTCCGCGAAGAACATGATCAGGCCCATGCACGAGAGCACGATCAGGTGCCCGGCGGTCATGTTGGCGAAGAGACGGATGGTGAGCGCGAAGGGCTTGACGAGCAGGCCGATCACCTCGATCACAAACAAGAGCGGCCACAGGAGCAGCGGCACGTGCGGCACGAGGTGCTTCCAGAAGGCGATCGGTCCCTGCACGGCCATGCCGCCGCCGATCATCGCCGCCAGCGTCATGCCCGCGAGCGCGCCGGTCACCGCGATCGACGCGGTGGCGGTCGCCGAGTGCGGCAGCAGCCCGAAGACGTTCTGGAACATCACGAAGAAGAACACGCACAGGAAGTACGGCAGGAAGTGCGAGCCGTGCTCCTTGCCCATCACGGGGTAGACCATCTCGTCGCGGATGAAGAGCACGAACCCGGCGAACATCTTGCTGATGGCGTCGCCGTGGCCCGTGCGCAGGTAGCGCGGCACGCCGGAGAACCCGATGATCACGAACAGCACCGCCGCGAACTGGAAAATCTGCAGGTTGGTCAGCACCAGCGTGTCGGTGTCGTGACCGGCGGAGTCCATGGTGAACAGCGCCGGCAGCCACGGGGCGTGGATGCCGATCGGCTCGTGGTTCCCACCGAGCATGGCGGCGGGCTTCAGGTGCGCGAACAACTGCTGGAAGACGTCGTTCTCGCGATGGTGATCCGCGAACAGCGTAGCCACGGCGCAAGCCGCGACCACGATGGCCAGCATGACGAGACCGCGGGGCGAGAGGATGTAGCGGGTCATTGGGCACTGCTCCGGGCGGGGCGCAGCGACCGCAGCAGCGGGAGCGAGCTCGCGAGCATCGCCCACAGCACCGCGGCCGCGAAGCCGAGGAGGTACGCAGACCAGTCGAAGATCTCCCCCACCGCCGGGACGAAGCGCAGGCACAGCGCGCCGGCGCCGAGCAATCCCAGCTTGGCAAGGAAGGTGAGCACGAAACCATCGAGCGGCCGGTTCGCTCCCAGCCGCCGAGAGCGTTCGCTCCAGGCCAGACCGAGCACGGACACGAACGTCGCCGCGAGCACGCCGAGCAGCGCTCCAGCTCCGGAGCTGCCCCCCACCGTCCAAGCCACGAATCCGCCGACCGGTAGACCGGCGGCGAGCAGCAGGTAGGAGGCGCGGGAACTCATGGCGTCAGGCGACGGGGGCTTGTGTGCTGTGGCGGAAGGGAGCGTAGGAGTGCCCGCTCTAGCCCAGTCGCCGCACGAGCGAGTACATCGCTCCGCAGGCGCCGAGCAAGATGCCGGCGATCATCAGCCACGGTTCCGTCCCGAGCTTTCCGTCGAGCCACCAGCCGAGCGCTCCGCAGGCGAGGAAGGTCAACGCGAACTGCAACCCAGCGCCCGCGTACTTGATGTACTGCGGATCGGCGGGCCCGCGGGGCACGCGCGGCGCTTGCGGGGAGTCGTGGTCCACGTCGTGAACGCGCAGCGCGCCAACAGATGGCTCGTGCACGCTTCCTTCGTCGTCTGTATTGGTGGAGAGCGCCCGGACGGGAGCGTCGCACGGGGAGCGTGGACCGACTCGCGACCGAGTCCCTTCCGCTTCACGGGTCGCGCGCGGCGGCCCGTTTGACTTCGGGGCCAAGGAGGATAGTGGCGCGCGAGTTCGAGTCAACACTCCCGCTTTCACAAAACTGGCCCGTCCGGACCCGGAGACGCGCCTTGGGCCGGCCCGGGCTCGCTGCTAGACTCTTCCCCCCATTTTCGCGCCCGGTCCGCGCCGCGGCGTCGCCAGAATCGTCTCCCACCAGGAACACCTTCCGTGGCCGTTCAACGCACCCTCGTCCTCCTCAAGCCTGACGCCGTCCAGCGTGGCCTCGTCGGCACGATCCTCACCCGCTTCGAGCAGAAGGGCCTCAAGCTCGTCGCCATGAAGCTGCGCAGCTTCCCGGCCAGCACCTTCGAGAAGCACTACGAGCCCCACAAGGCCAAGCCCTTCTACCCGGGGCTCGTGAAGTACATGAGCTCATCGCCCGTCGTCGCTCTCGCCCTCGAGGGCGTGGATGCGATCGAGGTCGTGCGCGGCATGATGGGCGCCACGAACTCGCGCAAGGCCGCCCCGGGCACGATCCGTGGCGACCTCGGCATGAGCTTCTCGAACAACCTCGTGCACGGCTCGGACAGCCCCGAGTCGGCAGCCTCGGAGCTCGCCAACTTCTTCGGCGAGGCGGGCGAAGTCTGCAACTGGGCCCCGGTCTCGACGCCGTGGATCTACAACGTCGCCGAGGAACTCGCCTGAGCGCGAGTCGCATTCTGCGCGCGCGCGCGGGCACGACGCCCGCTTCGCGCGGACCGCGCCCCGCGCGGAAGGACAGGCCGTGAGCGCCCCCCGCGCGAGCGGCCTGTCTGCGCTCGAGCTCGGCGCGCTCGTCGCCGAACTCGCGCCGCTCGTCGTAGGCGCGCACGTCGCCGAGGTGGTCGCCCTCCCGCCGCGTGATCTCGTGCTGTACTTCAAGTTCGAAGCATCGAGCGACGGCCGCACGCTGGTTCGCAAGCTGCACCTTGCAGCGGACGGAGACTGCCCGCGCCTCTATCTGCAGACGGCGCGCCAGGAACGCCCCGACGGCCCCGCGGGCCCGTTCTTCCGGCGCTGCGCCGAGGAGCTCGCCGGGGCCCGGCTGCGGCGCATCGAGCAGGCCGGACGCGACCGCATTGTGCTGCTTGAGTTTGATGACGCGATCCGCGGCGAGCGCCGCTCGCTCGTGGCGGAGCTCGTGGGCCGTCACTCGAATCTCGTGCTGCTCGGGCCCTCGGAAAAGGTCCTCGACGTGCTCGTTCCGCCGCCGGGCGCCGCGAAGAGCGCGCCGCGCCTGCAGCTCGGCGCAGCGTGGACTCCCCCGCCGGGCAGCCCGCGCGCCGACGCGCAGGAGCCTGGGCTCGTCGCGCGGCTCGGACTGCCGCCCGCGGACAGCGAGTCTCGCGTCGAACCTGCCGCCCCGCTCTCGTTCCTCGTGCAGGAAGTGCTCGGCCGAGCCGTGCGCGAGCTCGCATCTGCGCGTGAGCGCCGCGACCTGATGGAGCGGGTGGCGCGCAAGCTGGAGCGCGCGGAGTCGCTCGTGCGCGGTCTCGAGCAGCGCCTCGCGGCCTCGTCGAACGCGGACAGCGTGCGTGAGGACGGCGAGGCGCTGAAGGCCAACATGCACCTCATGCAGCGTGGCATGGCCGAGGTGCTCGTGCCCGACCCGTTCTCCGTCGAGCCTCGCGAGCGTCGCATCGAGCTCGATCCGCGTCGCAGCGCGCGCGAGAACGTCGAGCTCGTGTTCGAGCGCTACAAGAAGCTGCTGCGCGCCCGCCAGTCCGTCGAGCGGGAGCTCGAGCTCGCGCTGGAGAAGCGGGCGGGGCTGCGCACGCTCGCCGCAAGCTGCGAGGATCCAGCGGCCGACGCCGCGGCGCTCGAGGCCGACGCCATCGCGCGCGGCCTGCTCGAGCCGCAGCAGGCCACCGTCGAGGAGCGCGAGCGCAAGGCGCCGGAGCCGCGCAAGCCCTACAAGCTCTTTCGCGGCAAGAATGGCGGCGAGATCCGCGTCGGTCGCAACGCCTCCGACAACGACGACCTCACGTTTCACCACAGCAAGGGCGGCGACCTGTGGCTGCACACGGCCGACAGCCCCGGCAGCCACGTGATCCTCGTGCTGGACAAGGGCGCCGAGCCGGATCCCGAGGACCTGCTCGACGCCGCGCACCTCGCGGCCCACTTCTCGCCCCTGCGCGACGCGACTCGCGTCAACGTACACGTCGCGCGGCGCAAGGATGTCCACAAGCCCAAGGGCGCCAAGCCCGGCCTCGTGACGCTCTCGGGTGGCAAGGTCCTCGGCCTGCGCATGCAACCAGAGCGGTTGCGACAGCTACTCGATCCGACGCGCGCCTGAGCCGCGCCCCTTCTCCTGCTAGTCTCCGCCCTTCTAACCTCACCGAGCAACCATGGCCCACCGACAGCTCCCGAGTCCGTTCGCGCTGCTCCTCGCCCTCGCTCCGCTCGTCGCGCCGGCCTGCAAGACCGACGAGGGCGGCGTCACCGAAGACCAGCGCATCGCCTTGCACCGCGAGTTTGCGCGCAAGTACTTCGATGCGGGCGAGTTCGCGCAGGCGGAGAATCAGGTCAACCTCGGGCTCGAGATCGACTCCGATGACCAGGGCCTGCTCCTGATGAAGGCTTGGATGCGGCTGCGCGCGGGCACGCGGGATGACCTGTTCGTGGCCGAGAAGCTGTTCCGCGAGCAGGCGCGCTCGAAGGACTATCGCGCGTTGCTCGGCCTCGCGGAGGCGCGCGAACGCCAGGGCGTGCTCTGCCGCGAGGCGGCCGAGAACGTGGAGAGCGGACAGACCGCCACGCGCGCGACGGATCCGAAGAAGCGTGCAGCGGAGTTGCGTCGCGACGCGATTGCGGCGTGGAAGGAAGCCCGCACCAACTACCTCGCCGTGCTCGAGACGCGTCCGTCGGAAATCCCGGCGCTCAACGGCCTGCAGCGCGTGTGCGCGCTCGATGGCGATCTCGAGGCGAGCCTTGGCTGGTCCCGCAAGCTGCTCGAGGTGGCGAAGGTCGAGATCGATTTCTGGAGGTCCGACCTCCAGCGCCCCAACCTCTCGGCGCTCGAGGAGGGCGAGCTGCGCCGTCGCCTTCAGGCGAGCTCTCGCCTGCTCGCCGAGACCCACCTGACCGCGGCCACCACGCTGCTCGCGCTCGACCGCAAGGCCGCGGCGACCGACGAACTCACCGCGGCACTCGAACTCGACTCGAGCCGCGCGGAAGCCTACAGCCGCCGCGCGCAGCTGCTGCTCGACCTGGGCCGCGTGCGCGAGGCGCGCGACGACCTGCAGCAGTTCATCAAGCTCTCGACGCTCGGGCTCGAGCACCGCGACATGAAGCGCGCCGCGGACATGCTGGTGGAGTGCCAGCGTCAGCTCGGCAACGTCGGGAACTGAGCTCGCGCTCGCGCCTCAGACTTGGCGCGAGGCCGTCGGCTTCCAGTTGCGCGTGCGCCGCTGGCCCCAGCGGTCGATCACGATCACTTCGATCGAGCCGCTGGACTCGCGGGCTTGCAGCTCGCGCGAGACGTCGTCTCGCGAGCGCAGCGTCTTGCCGTTCATCTCGAGCAGCACGTGGCCGCGCTGCAGGCCGAGCTGCTGCGCGATGGTGCCTTGCTCGACGCGCTCGATGCGCAGACCCGCTCCCGGCTCGATCCCGAGATTGCTCGACTCCTCGGCGGTGAGCGGCACGATCGCGACGCCGAGGATGTCCTTGCGGATGTCGGGATCCTGCTCGCGCTGCAAGTCGAGCGGCCAGCCCTGTCGCTGCTGGACTCCGCCGCGCGCCGCGCTTCCACTGCCGACCTTGCCGCGCAGCTGCGGGTGTTGCTCGAGCAGTTCGTCGATCGACTTCGCGCTGTACTCCTCGGTGCTCGTCTGCCCGTTCTCCGTGCGCGTGATCTTGCACTTCACGCCGTCGGGGCCTGATTCGAGCGAGAGCGACTCGGACTCGCTGCGCGTCGTCATCCCGCTACCACCCTGCGGCGGCTGCGGAAGCGGGGCCCCCGTGCGCGGTTCGAAGCCCGGAAACGGGCGGTCGAAGTCCTCAAACATCCGGCGGCGCAGCTCCTCGAAGTCGAAATCCTGCTCGGAGGGGTCGAGGAAGAAGACCCCGCGACGGCCGCGCATTCCTTGCCAAGGGTCGTCGCGCGGGCCGAGCTCGCGCAGCGCGAGTCGAGCAGTCCACGCGAGCTCGCCCGCGGCCTCGTCGCGCGCCCACGCTTCGAGTGCGGAGCGCAGTCCCCCATCGCGCCGCGCGGCGTTGACGAGGGCGTCGAAGGACTGCCCCCGCAGGTCGAGGTCTCTCTCGACGAGCTTCTGCTTCCACGCTTCGATGTCCTGCGGAGCAGCAGGCGGGATGGGCGGCACACGCACAAGCTGCCCTTGGACTGTGGGCCCCAGCGGCTGGAACGAGGAGGCGACGGCGGCGCCGCCGAGCACGAGCGGGAGAAGTGCGTGAACGTTCATGGAGTGTGGCGCGCGGGAGGTGAGCTCGCCGCTGGGCGAGTGGCGGGGAGTGCGCGCATTCCCCGCGCGATTCAGAGAGTTTGCGGACCGTGGTCCGAGGCTCAGCGCAGCTCGCGGTCGCTCGCTAGCGACCAGCCGCTGGTCTCGGTGGTGGACTCGAACGGAACTGAGAAGTCGCGCCGACGTTCTTCGCCCGTCGCGCGCCGCAGGCGCCCGTTCGGCGGGGCGGGAAGCAGCTCGGACGCGCCGACGCGCGGCAGTGTCCGCGCTGCTGCTGGCGATTCCCCTGCGGGGGTAGCCGCCAGCGCGGGTTGGGGTGTGGCCCGTGCAGCATCCGTCCGGGCCACGACGGGCGTGGACGGGCTGGAGGACTCCATGGGATGCGGCTGCGTCGCGCCGTCGCGGAGGAACCACACCAGCGCGAGGGCCGCCGCAACCGCGGCGAACGCGCTCGCGCGGCGCACCAGCGACGGGGAGCGCCGCACGGTGCCGGTCCGCAGGGGCAGGGCCAGTTCCACCGGGATCGCGAGCCGCTCCTCGGCCGCGAGCGTGGCGCGCACGCCGGCCCACAGGTCGATGCTCGGGACGGGGTCCGTCGCACGTTCACGCAGGGCGGTGAGAGCCGCTCCGAGCCGCTCGGCTTGCTCGTGGCAGGCGGCGCAGCGGTCGAGGTGCGCGGAGCAGGCCGCGGCGAGCTCGGCGCTCGCGGGGACCTCGTTGTCGCGCTCGAACAGGTGCTCGAGCACGCGGGCACAGTCGACCGTTTCGCTCTTCATGCGTTCTCGCCTGTCTCGCTCTGGCGTACGTCGCCGCGGTTGGCCGTGTTGGCGCGCCCAAGTTTCTTCGGCTCGTCCATCGTTCGCGCGGCTCCGGCCCCCGACTCGGCCGCGCGCTCGCGGCGCTCCCACTCCTCGAGGAACAGCTTGCGCCCGCGGTGCAGGCGCCAGCGCACGGTGACGTGGGTGGCGCCCACGATGCGCGCGATCTCCGTACAGGGCAGCCCTTCGATCTCGCGCAGGGTGAGCACGGACTGGAAGTGCGGAGCGAGCGCCGCGATGCACTCGCGCACCTTGTACGCCGTCTCGTTCGACTCGAGGCGCTCGGAGGGGGACGGGGCCTCGCTGGGGAGCTCGGCCTCCCATGATTCCTCGTCCCCCTCGTCCCCGCCCGAGGCCTGCGTGACCAGACGGCGACGGCGCAGGTGGTCAATGGCGAGGTTGGTGACGATGCGGTTCAGCCAAGTTGAGAAGCTGTACTGGAAGTCGAAGCGCTCGAGGCTGCGGAACACGCGCATGAAGGCCTCTTGCACGATGTCTTCAGCGTCATCGTCCGACGGCACCATGTGGCGCGCCACGCGGAAGGCACGCTGCTGGTGGGCCTTGACGAGGGCCTCGAAGGCGAGTTCCTCCCCGCGCGCGGCGCGGTGGATCAGCTCGGCTGCGGCAGGATCGGGAACCGGCGCGGAGCCTGCTTCCAACGGATCGGCGACCGGGCGCGGGCTCGGACGCGGTTCATCCTTGGGGGGCAACGCATGCGCCATGTGCTGGGAGAGTCTCATCGGCCATCTCCGACGGGCTCACAGAGCCCTGCGGAGCTTCGGCAGATCGGTCTACGCGCCCCGCCCGCCGCTGTTGGAGCGGATTCGGCACGCAGGAGCAGTCGGGAGCCCCAATGAACCTAAACGGTCGGGAAACGGCTCGGAAGCCAGCCCATCTGGCGGAACTTCTTGCGGCGCTCGCGGACCAGCTCGGCCCTGTCGCGGCCCTCGAAGGCGTCGAGCTCGCGCAGGATGGTGCGCTTGACCTCCTCCATGGCCACAACCGGGGCCCGGTGGGCGCCGCCCAAGGGCTCGGGGATCACCCCGTCGATCAGGCTGAGCTTCATCAGGTCCTTGCTCGTGAGCTTGAGGGCCTCGGCGGCGTCCGGAGTGCGCTCCCCATCCTTCCACAGGATCGCGGCGCAGCCCTCGGGGCTGATCACGGAGTAGTAGCTGTACTCCATCATCAGCACACGGTCGCCCACCCCGATGCCGAGCGCCCCGCCCGAGCCGCACTCGCCGATCACGATCG